>NZ_CAKMJU010000048.1:0-21260 GCF_927416815.1 uncultured Acetobacterium sp.
TTGCGATGATGCACACAATCGATCAAATTCGAGTGATCCCTAAACCAACGCTTAAACTCGAGCAAGATAATGCAGGGATTTATTATACCAGTAATTCGCTTGAAACGTGTAAAATTAATCTAAATCCGACGAATTTGGGAGAATAAGGTATAACATCATAAGATGTAAAGGGCAAATAGACACTTTCTGAAACATCCTGTTTTGCGATAATCGCATCCATTTGACCAGAAGCATAAAAAAGCATCTGCTTATACGAGGAGTATTTTCATGAAAGACAAACAAAACACCGAACACAGTCACACCGCGGTAAAGCTTCGCTTGTCAACCAAGTTAATGGTCTTTACCACCCTGATTCTGGCCGCAGCGGTACTGATCCTGGGACTGATTGCCATCAATTTAGGAGCAGCAGCCCTAACCGATGAAACCAGTCTCCAGGAAGAAGCCTTTGCTACCGAAGGCGCTAATCATATCGGTGCCATCATCACCGGTAATCTCGGAAAACTTGATGAAATTGCCCTGCGAGCCCGAACCGCTACGATGGACTGGAATACCCAAGTCGCCTCGATATCAGTAGATATTGAACGTTTGGGTTACCAGGACATTGCTGTCATGGATATAAACGGCAACGCCAAGTATATTCTCGGCGGCGGCGAATTTAAATCCGAAGGACAATTCTGGTATGAAAACGGTTTTGCCGGACAAACTGCCATTTCTGATGTCGCGATCAGCCGGGTAACCCTGGAACCGGTGGTATTTGAGGTCGCCCCGATTAAAAACAACGGGCAGGTCGTTGGCCTCCTGATCGGTCGAAGAGACCCCACCTTTATGAAAGATATCACCAATAACATGGGCGATGGGGTCAGAAAGTACGGTTTGGTAATCAACGAAACTGGTGCCCTGATGGCTCACCCCAATGATCAACTCATTCTTGATCAGGCGAATATTTTTGACGAAATTGAAGCCAATGGCCCTTTAAAAGATTTTGCCCTTGCCATTAAGGAATTGGGTGTGGGACAAACTGGTAATATCGCCTATAACTATAATGGTGATGCAAAACTCGGTTACACAGCCCCAATTCCTGAAACCAACTGGACCCTCGTCGTTACCAAATTTGAAAGTGATGTGTTGGCTCCAATTATCGAACTAAGAAACATCATTCTAATTGCCTCCTTGCTGATTTTATTGGTCGGCGGTGTGGCTACCTATATCCTGGCGCGAAGAATTTCAAAACCAATTATTTCATTAAACCAGATGATTACAGAAATGTCTCAGGGACACCTGGGTGTCAGGCTGGAAATACAATCTCGGGACGAGGTCGGAGAAATGACCGCTTCGATGAACAAGCTGGCCGATGATCTCCAGAATGTCGTTATTGCCACCATGGATCAAATCTCCAGGGGTGATGTCTCGGCAGAGATTGAGTTAAGTGATCCTGAAGATGAAATTTCCCCTGCCCTTAAACAAACCATTGAAACAATCCGTAATCTGATTAATGAAGCTACCATGCTGGCGCAGGCCGCCGTCCAGGGTCAGTGGCAAACGCGTGGCAATGCCCAGGCCTTTAGTGGCGGTTTTAAAGAAATTGTCGAAGGCGTTAATGCAACCCTTGATACCGTCGTCGACAAGATGGTCTGGTATGAAGCGATCATCGATGCAGTCCCCTTCCCCATTCACGTTACCGACAACGATATGAAATGGACCTTTATGAATAAACCCTTTGAAGATATGATGATTAATAATAAGGTCATCACTGACCGTGAATGCGGTTACGGAATGGATTGTTACAATGCCGGCGCTAATATCTGTCAAACCGAAGGCTGCGGAATCCGCCGATTGGTTGATCAGGGATTGGGCGACAGCTACTTTGAATGGTACGGCCGAAACTACAAACAGGACACTGCCTATCTCAAAGATTCTAAGGGTGCCAATGTTGGTTTTGTGGAAGTGGTCACTGATTTAACACCGATCATTCGGGTCAGCGACTACACCAAGAACGAGGTCACCCGATTGGGCGACAATCTGACCCGCTTATCCCAGGGCGATCTGGCCTTTGATATGGAGATCAGCCAGGCTGATGAGTATACCACCGAAGTTTCTGCTCAGTTTAACGAGATCCGCAACAGTTTGGAGATGGTTCAAACCTCGATCGACAATCTGGTCAGCGATGCCGACATGCTGGCCCAGGCTGGTATCGACGGGAAACTAAATACCCGCGCCGATGCCAGCAAGCATCAGGGCAACTTTGCTAAAATTGTCAACGGCGTCAATGCTACCCTGGATGCTGTAGTTGAGCCCGTTCAGGAAGCCTCAGCAACCCTGAATGAGCTGTCCAAAGGCAACTTAAACACGGGGATGGTTGGTAACTACAATGGTGATTACACCCTGATCAAAGATTCGATGAACCAGACGGTTGCCTTCCTAAAACGTTATGTCGATGAAATTACCTATACCCTGCAAGAAATGGGTGGCGGTAACCTGGATCTGGAAATTACCGCCGAATATTTGGGCGACTTCCAGGCCATTAAAACAGCCCTTAACGGAATCACCGCCACTCTCAGCGAAACCATGTCTGAAATCAATGAAGCTGCCGGTCAGGTTGAAGCTGGTGCCCGCCAGATTTCCGATGGCGGACAGGCGCTGTCACAGGGTACCACCGAACAGGCCAGCGCTATCCAGCAGCTCAATGCCTCGATTGAAGAAGTGGCCAGCGAAACAAAACGAAATGCCACTAACGCCAATGAAGCCAACGAACGGGCTTTAGAGGTTCGCAGCAATGCTGAAGTCGGTAATGAACAGATGACAAAAATGGTCACGGCGATGATCGACATTAATGAATCCTCTAAAAATATTTCAAAAATCATCAAGGTCATCGACGATATTGCCTTCCAGACCAATATTCTGGCGCTTAACGCCGCCGTTGAAGCGGCTCGAGCTGGTCAGCACGGTAAGGGTTTTGCCGTGGTAGCCGAAGAGGTTCGCTCGCTTGCCGCCCGCAGTGCCGAAGCCGCCAAGGAAACCACCGGCTTAATCGAAGGCTCGATTGATAAGGTTGAGGCTGGCACCAAAATAGCCGATGAAACCGCCGCCAGTTTAGTGGAAATTCGCAATGAAATTGAAAAGGTTACTGGTTTAGTTGGTAACATTGCCCGTGCCTCCAACGATCAGGCCACCGAAATTGCCCAGATCACTCAGGGCATTGAACAGGTTTCGACTGTCGTTCAGACCAACTCAGCCACAGCCGAGGAAAGTGCCGCTGCTAGCGAAGAACTGTCCGGCCAGGCTGAAATGCTCAAACAGATGGTTGGTGCTTTTAAAATCAAGAAAAAAGGTACTGCCCGTCAAGCCTCCCCCAAGCATTCGGTTGAAAAACCGCAAAAGCAAGAAACACCAAAATCACCCCGGATAGTTCTGGATGATATGGAGATGGATAAATACTAAGAAGTACTAAAAAATTCAAACAAATGCACACAAAAAAACAGGCCTCCGTGATGGAGCCTGTTTTTTTGTGTGTTTATTTTGTTCTGTCTAATTCTTTTTCGGGTTAATTTTTTGTTGTGTCTTGATCATCAACTTGAATCATTTCGGTCGATTCTTCAATTTTTAGCGCTGTCACTTCCATATCAATGGTTTCGTTTAAGACTAAAACGTCATCATTGTCGGCATTGCGTTCCTCTTTAAGTTTACTGTTAGTGAACAAAACATTGTAACAAATAAAGCCCACACCAACAACATACAAGAGCAGGTACACAAAAAAATTGATAAAGGGGATATAGCCCAAAATGATTGCCGCGGCAGCGACGATTAAGATCGATACAAAAGAGCTCAGCAGCGGTTTCATTTTGTCATCAAAAAAGCGCATCAGCAGTTTGGATAAGACCACAGCGGCTACCGGCATTGCCAGAATCGACAAGGCGATGATTCCAAAGGTCATGGCCAGTCCAAAGGGAGCATAAATAATAAAGGATACAATTATCAAAAGTGGTGACAAGAAGAAAAATCCGGCTCCGATTCCTAATGAAGCTAGGATGTGTTTTTTTGCCATAATCGGGGTATTGGCATTAAAGTCCTTGGTCAAGAAGCTAATCAGTACCCAAATCACCAGGATAAAGGCCAGCTTGGTAATGATTGATAAAAGAATCGAGCCAACTGATGGTCCGCGATCTTCGTTCACAGCCTGTTCTTTTGACACCTTTTCCCAATTAACTTGAGGCGCAGTGGCGCCAGCGGCGACGATCGCTTCATTGGCACTGCGGTTATTGATTGGTCCGGTGATGTTTGCCCCATCGTTGATGGTCAGCTGATCGACATCAGTTTCGACAAAACCATTGATGGTGCCATTAATTGAGATATTGCCAGCGCCGACCCGCAGGTTTCGCCCGACCGTGCCATCAATATTTGCATTGGCAGCCGCCAGGTAGACATCACGGTTGAGGTTGGCTGATTTACCAATGATCAGATCCGAACAGCCGGCAAAGACGTCCCGGGTTACCTCACCATTGATAATGACCTGGTTGGCACCGGTATAAAGATTTCCATTGATTTTACCGTTAATGGTTACCAAATTAGCAGCGGCAAAAACATCACCGTTATATTCACCATCCAGAGTGATGGTATTGCCGGCAAAAAAGGTGGTCGTATCAAATACCGAATTGGCCGTGATATTAGACCCCGAAAAGGCAAATTCTGTATTGGGCACCATAGATCCTTCGATGCTCATATTTCCGGACGAATCCTGGTAGCTGCTAACACCGCTATTGGTTGCCCCGAAAACCGAGCTAACCGTGATAAGCAATACCATCACCATCATTAAAACCGAGACACTAAATTTTTTAAACATTTTTCTTCCTCCTTCAAATTTTTTATTTATTAAGCCTAACAGAAACGCTTCTCATTTTTTAAATGATTAATCATCACGCCTGTTCCGACACAAATAACGACAGAAATTAAAAACGACATGGTGTTTAAACTATTTTGCAGCTGCTGCGAATAACGAATGACAATGCCGGTCAGAACCCTTAGATAGGCGGAATCCCCGGTTTGTGCAAATACCATAAAGCGGATGATCAATACTGAAAAGGCGATCGAGAAAATATAAAACAGGGCAAATAAATCGGCGTTTTTGGCTTTTTCGATACTGGCCTGGTTAATTCTTTTCATGATCTCCAGTTTTCTACTGGTAAAAGGAATGGCGTTGCCATAATTTTTTACGGTGCTTTCGTTAAAGCCCAGGCAGGACATCATTTTATCGAGTTCACTCATTGTCATCTCTCTCCTTCATACAGGTTTCTCAGTTTTTTGCAGGCCCGGTTCAGCCGGGAAGACAGGGTTCCCATTGGAATATTTAGAAACTCGCAAATCTTTTTATAGTCCCAGTCATAATAATAGCGAAGGATCACCGCTCCCTTGAGTTCGTGGGGTAATTGATCCAGCGATTTTTGTAGCTCGCCAAAATCGAGCACATCGATGTTATCATAACTCAGAGCTTGATCGGCAAATAGACTATCGCCATTTTCCTGATCATCCAGATAAACCATCGTCTTATTCTTTCGCAAAAGGTCAAGGCTGGCATTATGAACAATTTTTAGAAACCAGTTCTTAAAACTGCTGTCCAGTCGATATTGTTTGATTTTGGCAAAAGCTCTTAAAAAACTTTCTGCTACCACATCCTGTGCATCAAATTCGTTTTTAAGAAGAGAATAAGCATAAATATAGGCATATCGCTCATATCGTTCGACGATCGGCTCAAAATAACCGGAATTACCAGTGGCGATATACTTCTTAATTAACGCGTCATCGGCTTCCCCTTCTTTATGATCTTTCAAAAATTTCCACCTCCGTTTTTTCTGCACATCTATATAACGGATCAACCCCTGGTTTTCTTCCCCAAAAATTAAATTATTTTAAAAAACAATTAACTTCTTTAAAAACTCGCAAAAAAGCACTGATTCACACCAGTGCTTTTTTTTAATCCAACTATTTCCAGAACTTGGCGCTTTCAACGGTTCCCTGATGACCCAAGAATGTCACATAGAAGCCCGTTTGATCATCATTAAACCAAATCATCAAAACGATCGGATTATTGACATCAACGGGATTGACCATCTCAATAATCTCTATTCCAGCCGATCCGAGTAGTGATTCAACCTGATCATAGGGCATCCCTGCGGTGATGCTTGCCAATTGATCTTCTTCCACACTGGCATCACTGAGTGCCATGATCTGACTTTCATCATCGTGATATAGTATTTTGGATACCACTATATCGCTGGCATCATAACCAATCTGCACCCCAAAACCGGTTTGATCATCGGTGTAGATAAAGGTTCCTTCCTTTTCTTCGGGTTTAACCGCTAACGCCGACTCAACCTGACTCTTTTCCATTCCCAAATTGACCTGATTGTAAAAATAATCGGGACTTTTTGCCCCTTCATCTTTTGTCCCAGTGCCGACGCAACCGGAAAGTGAAACCATTAGACTAAAACCGATAACTATAAACATTAAAGCTGCCGATCTGCTGCTTTTTCTCATCTTTTTCATCTCTCTTTCATTACTGCTGTAAACCATCAATTCGCTGTTCTATAACAAACTGTCTCTGAATTCAGCAGCCAGCACGGTATCGGTGTCGGCATCAAAGGTCACCACCAGGATCGAACCATTGATATTGATCCAGGCTAAGGCATAGGCTTCTTTGTCGGATCCGTCAGGAATAACCATTCTTAGCATCTCCACACCCACCCCATTCAAGGCTTTTTTGACATTACTACGGGTCATCCCCGGGGTAATTTTCTCGGCATCTTCTCGCGTGACACTGGCTTTGCTCAACTCAATTAGCTCTCGAGCCCCGGTGGTCGGAACCAACAGCTTCAGCGTGACCAAATTTTTAGCATTAAAAAACACATTCACCGCATAGCCGGTATCCTGATCGACATAAACATAGGAACCTTCTGGTGAGGTATTCCCTGTCGCTCCTAATGTCTTTTCCATATCTGCCTTGTTGTCATTGATTTCGATCTGCTTATAGAGTTTATAAACGACATTGTCATAGACCTTCTGCTGTTCTGAATCACTGTCCGCTGACTCGCTCCGGCCTGCTGTACAGCCTGTTGTCACGAGCGTCATCGCAATAATTAAACCCCAAACCAACATTAACCGCATCTTCCCTCTTTTATCCATTGATGTTTTCCTTTCCTTTTAGAACAGAATTAATTAAAAACTATCAAGCTGCTTTCTCATTCATAATAACATCTTCTACTAATGGATTTTTACCCGTAATTCTCAATTTAAAACACAATAACTATTTGCTTTAAACCATTTACTCTGAACTATTTATTCTTAAGCTCCTCAAAATACTGACTGATAATGGCATAGCTGTCTTTAGGTCGCTCTTTAAAGTTGGGGACATCCCAGTTTTCCCAGACAAAGGCCTGCTGATTGGAAAGACCAATGCCAGCAATGGTCTGGTTGCTGTCCTGTTTCACCAGAAGCCCACTGACCAGGATGCCTTCGGTGATTACCGTCTGGAGCTCGTTGGTGGTAGGGCTCGGGATAATCCGGGGATCATCGACGACCCGCATATTCGAGGGGTCGGTGACGTTAATTCGGGTCCAGGGAATCCGGATCGATAGGCTTTTGTCCGAAATATAAACCTGATGATGAGAATTGTTTTCCAGGGTTCCAAAGGTTAACTGGCTTAAATCCTCAACCACTGCGTCAATTTTAGCACCATCTTTGGTGACCGTATCCTTGTTGATCAGCATCGACATGGTTTCAAAGATACCGTCTGCTGAGTAAGCGGAGGCATGTTTGCCGCTACTGCTGTTGTAGTTGGGCTGCACCAGCAGCAGTCCCTGATCGCCGCCATTGATTTCAATCAGATACTCCAGACCGGATCCGGCCGCGGTTGCGATTCCGGTTCCAAATTTCATATTACCACGGCCGCGGTCGTAGGTATCCAGACCGATGATCAGTTTTTCGCTCGAGAAATCAATACTCCGATCCAGCTCCAGGTCGATATACAAATAGGCTTCATCAGCCACTAGCGACATTTTTGAGATCACCCCATCATCCTCAATCACGTAGGGCAATGATCGCGGGCCATCTGTCTCCATCGCATAGATACCATAGTTTTGTTCCGGATCAACGGCATTATGCCACAGCGGGTTGCGATCATAGGGAATAATATAGGGCTCAGTTATCCAGGTCTTCTTGGCCCACTCGTCTGCCCATTCGAAAATGATAGCGCCGGCATAACCTTCTTTTTCGATTGCTTTCATCATTCTTATGATGCCCACACCCTGGGTCGCTTCGGTCATCCCGCCATGGTGGTAGCCGTCAGGGTTTTCATGGGCGTTCCCCATCCCGGTGGCCAGACCAAATTCTGCCACAATCGCCGGATATTTTTGATGGCCAGCAATGAACTCCTGCAGGTAGCCGCCATAGCGGAAGATCCCCTCTTCATCGGCGTAAGCGGCGTATTTTGTTTCATTGTTCATAAAGTCGGGATAGTTGGGATAAATATGATAGGCTCCGAAGAACCCCGACTGGAGTTTGTCTTTCATTGAAATGTGGTTGATATCGACCGAAACCTTATCATTGTACTGTTTACTTTTATCGCCGCTTTCATTCCATTCCGAATCGTGTTCGGTTGGATCCAGGGTTGGCCAGCTGACAATCCCCACCGGATGCTGCCAGGAATAGGTGTCTTCCTGATATTGCATCACATAATCGCAGCTCATCGCCAACCAGGCCTCGGTCGGGCTGGCATTCGCTTCGCTATAGAGGTAATTGCCGTTAAAGACAAAACCGGGATTTTTTTCATTGGTACTGATGACCTCTTCTGGTTCCATTTCCCGACCCACCAGATAGCCGATAATGTATCGTGAAACATCAGCGGTATAATAGCCGTAAGCTCGTCCCTGTCGCTGCCCGATATTGGCCTGGCCATGCATTGCATCGACATTCATTTTTATTTCAGCCTGATAGGTGGCATTGTACTCGCTGCCCAGATAATTATTGTCAGCTGGATGTTCTTCCGGCCAAATTTCCTGATAAAGCCACAGTTTAGCCTCGGGATGCTGTTCATTGTAATAAACCAGGGCTGAATAAAACTGCGGTGGCAGCAGCGTATAAACCCGGATGGTATTGGCATGCATCGCCCCGATCTGTTCAAACCATTTCAGATACAAGGCCTCATCATAGGAGAATTCGGTAAACCATTTCCCCGGTACGGTCGAGCCGATATTGACCCCTTTGCTATAAAAATCCTCCCAGTTACCATCCACTAAAACCTGGAAACCAGTTCCGGATGTGCGAGCCTCCATTTGTGTGCCCGCAGTCAGCTGCTCGGTCTTAGAAATTTCTGGTTTTGTTCTTATTCCTGCAATAATTTGTTGCATCAGCGGCACATAACATCCCCAATAAAATTTAGTCTCAGCATTGGGATTGGCGACCGAAAACAATTGCTTAATCCTGGCAAACCCGGCATAATTCCAGAGCGTTCCCGGAAAATCGAGCTGAGCAAAGTCGCCAGCAAAATAATAGGCTGTATATTGCGAGTTGATTGACCGGGTGATCGCGGCATAGTCGGTCGCCAGACCAAACTCGGCCAGCGCCGCTTTTCCTGCTTCGGTAACATTTAAATTAAGCGTTGCCAAGGTTTCGGAAGAAGCATTGGGTTTGATCAGATCAAACCACTGCTCATAGCGAAAGCGTCCGCCTACACCAAATTCATTTTGGCCACGCTTATCAAAAGTTAGACTGACCCCGTCCTTGTTCAGTGCTTCGCGATCTTTTAACACCAGCACCTGATCCTGATTGGATACCAGCACCAGACCTCCGCCGTTATAATCCCAGCTTTTGCCAGTCTGTTTTTGATAATTATTGACAATGATCTCAGGAATTTCAACATCTTTAGTTAGATCCATGAAATACTTCCCGCTCCAACCAGTGAAGGAAACCCGGAATATATCCTGCAGTCCCTGTTGACTGTTGGCATCCCAGATATTAAACTCACCGATGATCGTATTCCCCCCACCGAGATTGTTTTTTATACTGGCCAGCTCCGCTTCGCTGAGATCTCCGACTAGCGGTTGCTGAGCTACCCCAGCGTAGATGGCATCACTAGCGACACCGTTAAAATCACTGGGGTAAACCCCGTCGGTATCAGCCAGATAAATCAGCGCTGGCATTTCTTTGGCCTGAGGGATTTCGCGAACCTGATACTCTTCATCCGACTTGGGAAAAACTCCAAAATAATCACGATCATAACGTAGCGATTTGCCGGTACTTTCAAGCACCAGCTTCTCGCTGTTTAAGACCCACATCAACCCCTTGTGTTCTTTGTAAGTGCTGTCTGGAACGGTTTTATTGACAATCCAGATATTTAAGGGGGTTGCTGTCTGATTGTTCCAGATTAAAAAAGGCATCACAAAAACACCAAATAATACCACCGCAATTGCTAGGCTCCATAAAACTACCGCTTTTGTTTTCATCGGGTCACCTCTTCTGCTTTTCCGGTAAAGCCTTTGCGGTCAGCCTTCTGCCAGCCGACCGGTTTTCTGAACATGTTAAGATAGCCGCCGAAACGCCAGAGACTGAAATACTGACGCACCCCAAAGTTCTCAATAATAGCGTAAAAAACCAGCACCCATAATTCTTTGCGGGAAAAATTCTGGCCATTCTTTTCGGAAATCAGTAGCGAGGACACCGAAACCAGGATCCCCATCAGAACCATCGCAATAAATAGGATCATCGCAATTTCTATATTAAAAATGCCCAGAAAAATCGATAAAATGACCATCAGATATCCCTGAATCTCAAAAAGCGGACCCAGCATTTCAAAAATATAAAAATATGGGATGGCAACCGTACCAATCCGCCCATAATTGGGGTTAAACATCATTTTCCGGTGAAAGGTCAAAATCTCAATCAAACCGCGATGCCAGCGGTAACGTTGTTTTTTGAGCGTTTTTAAATCTTCGGGAACTTCGGTCCAACAATTGGCATTATAGGCGTAGAGAATTCGAAACGGTCGTTTAGCTTCTTTCATCTGACGGCTGATCCGAACTACTAGTTCCATATCTTCGCCGACGGTATCGGTTTTGTATTTACCGCTGCTGGTCAGATAGCCACCGACATTGATGAGCCGTTCTTTGCGGAACAGTCCAAAGGCGCCAGAAATAATCAGCAGACAGTTAAAATAAGACCAACCCAACCGCCCGGACATAAAGGAACGAATGTATTCAATGGTCTGGAAGCGAGCCAGCTTGCTTTCGGCCAGTCCTTTTTTGGCGATCTGACCGCGATCGATGGTACAGCCATTTATCGGTAGAACATTTCCACCCAGAGCAGGGGTTTCGGTTTCTTCATCGAGGGTTAAAGAGGCCAACTTGATCAGCGCTTCATCTTCTAGCAGCGAATCGGCGTCAATACCGCAGACATATTCTTTCTTAGAGATATTGATCCCGACGTTCAGCGAATCAGCTTTACCACCGTTAATTTTATCAACTACAATCAGCTGTGGGCGGGAGCGATTTAAGTAGACCCCACGCACTGTTTTAGTGCTGAGACGGCTGTCATAAAGATAATCGACCCGCTTTAAATCATAATAGCGAATCAGCGTGTTCAGAGTCTGATCTTTGGAACCATCGTTGACGATAATTAGTTCATATTCGGGATATTTGAGATTTAGGAGCGAATTCGCACTTTCGATAATAGTTTTTTCTTCATTGTAGGCCGGAGCAATAATCGAAATAGAGGGTAACATCCTTTTTTTAAACAGCAGCGACATATCCTTGATATTCCACAACCGCTCCTGCCGCACGACACTGATGTAGGAGAACAACAATAGCACCAGGTAGATTAAATTTACCGCCATCGCGTAATAGGCAATATAAAAATTAAAATCAATCACAAAAAGCTCCAGCTGGTCATAAAAGGGCATTACAAAAAGAACTTCCCAATGGCGAATTAAGTAGGCAATCGGAACAATTAGAGCACTTACGACTAACAGAATCAGCAGCCGCCGAGTCAATTGTTGATCCCGTTTAGGCGCTTCACTGGTTATTTGCTCAACGACTTGAATAAAACCGCATTTTTTGATCAGTCGGTCATTTAAATACCGGGCGTAATCCTTTGGCAGCTCTTCGGACTGTAATATCACCGCTTTGATAATCGCAATTAGTTCATTTTCAATATTAATATCTTTATTTTTGTTGAGAAAGTCAATGATTTCACTACTTCTTCCCAAGAGAATAATCTCGCTGATGATTTTTTTGGCATCGTCATTGTTTTTCCGGCTAAGCTTCATAATAAAGTACTCGATCCGCAGCGCCAGAATCGTAGCTAAATCTTTCTTAACCCGTAAACCGGTTTCCCTGAGAAAGGCACTGACGACTTGATTAAAATAGATATTGTTTTTTTCAATCATTGTCGCAATCCCATTGATAGCACCTCTAGCGGTATCTTCCTGCCTGAGAAAACCCAGCAGCTTGTCCATTTTTTCAGCTGATTTGAAATTAGCCAGGGCGCGCATCGCCGCATTACGAATCTCCATATCATCACTATCAAGATATCGATCCTGATCGAGAACCTTAGGGTAATATTCTGCGACAATATTAGCGGCTTTAATGACCAACTGGTGATGCGCTTCTCCGCTGTTGACACTGACCGGCAACAGTTCATAGTGACGACAGTAAAAATCAGCTGCGACATCCCCTTCGTATCGACAATGCAACTGTATTCCTTCCAACATCGGACTGCTGTGGACGCAATTAGCACACTGCCGGGCATCGGCTTTGCCAAACAGCCTATCCAGGTGTTCAATTGTCTCTTTGCGCGTCTCGATAAGTTGAATCAGGTAATTTTTTAAGGTTTCAGAAAAATAAACCGCTGAAAAATCAACAATCAATTCCTGAAATTCAATTCGCCGACTGGTGATAATTTCGGGCAGAAAACGGTGGAAATCTTCACCAAAATCAGAAATCAGCATGTTAACCTTGTTACGGTAAAAGCGACTTTCGCTTAGCAGCGAATTAATTAGAATGGGTAGTGATTCTTGCTTGCCGATATCTGTCAACCCATTGGCAATGTACAGCTTTAAGGTACTATTTGATTCTTTTTTTAAGGATTCTTCCAAAGCCAGACGGGCTTTTTCAGTCCCTAGAACGCCTAAGTACAAGGCCGCTTCAGCCTTTTTTGTGATGTTATGTGATTTTAAAGCTTTCAGCGCTTTTTTTTCAAAGCTGTTTATATCAACCGAACTGGCAATGTTTTCTTTAAGCTGCTGATCATATCGTACCGATTGGCTAACCTGGCAGTAGTTGGCAATCTCCATCGGCTGATGAGTGGCTGCTAAGCTTCCTGATGCTGCATTTAGCAATTCATCTTTTTGATGTTCGGCAAAAATTAAACTCTTATCGGTTTCCCCTCTCCCCCTAATCAAACGTAAAACAATCACCAGATCGGCGATTAGCAGCAGCATTCCGATGATAATCCAGATTTCAAAGGTTTCAATCATCGGCCTGTTTCTCCTTTAATTCGGTTCTGGATAACGCCCATCAATTCCGACAACATGAACGGCTTTTTAAAATAATGCTCGACTCCCAAAGCGGATGCTCGAAGCACCGATTCGTCATTTTTAAGATAGGATAAATAAATAAACGGAATCTTACTGGTGTTGGAATCCGACAGCATTTCTTCGCGGAACAGAAAACCATCCAGCTTGGGAATCATCACCTCGGAGATAATCAGCAGTGGTCTCTCTTCCCTTGCGATTTGTAGCGCCGCTTGACCATCACTTGCGCTAATAACCCGATAATTAATATTCTCGAGGGCAGTTTTTAATACATCGACCGAGATTTCATCTGAATCAACAATCAGGATTTTTCCAATCTCATCCTGGTATTCGGTCATTGCCGATTGACTGCAAACAATGTTTCTGCCCATATTTCGGGCAATTTTAGCCCGTAGTACGGCAACGTTATAAAACGATTCATCTATCTTTTCAGAATGATCCTCGATCACTCTAATCTCATCAAACCAGACCAGACCAATCGATGCCGTTATTTTTTCAATAAATTTTTCCGATGAGGCAATAGCGTTTCTAATTTTTTCAGCAAAGATCCGGGCGGCTTCTTTTGTAATTTGGGGAATGTAAAAAGCAAAGACAACGCCCTGAAGTTTAAATAATATCTCATTCCCCTCTTTTAAATTCTCCAGAATAAAGGTCACATTTCGCTGCACATCTTCGGTCTCATCATGACCATAAAGATACTCGATCCGCTCCATATTATCCAGACTGATAATCACCAGCCCAGGATTCTGCTCGGACTGATCGGCTATGATACTGTTAACCTCGCTGGCCAAATAGTTTCTAAAAAAACTGTGATTATACATGCCGGTAATGTCACAGCGGATCAGCTTGTTTTGAGATTCTAAAATACTGGACTCCAAGCGGGTATTGATTTCTTTTAATCGCTGGTTTTGTTCATTAAGACTGGATGCTTCGTCTGCGATTTTTTTAATATGACTTTCAAACACTTCCGGCATCGGAATATCGTACTCTTTGGAAAGGGTTTCTGTTAATGGTTCAACAACCATTAGCCAGCTTGTCCCTTTTCTGGTCAGAATCCGATCATATAGCATATTCCATAAAACATTGCCAGTAACATTGTAGTCGGTGATATTCAAGTTTTCGTCCAAAGTCACTTCCATATCTGCCACCAACTCGCGAACTGATTCGTGATTGAAAATTGACCCCAGCCGTTTTAACACGGTTGAACAAATTCCCATATAGCCGCCCGATTTCGCCAGATCTCGCTTGATCGGATTAAGTAGCGTACCACACTCTAAATCTCTTAACGCTTTGATATGGGCAACGATATTTTGATTGATGATTGAACCATGCTGGGGAACAATCATGGCGATATCCATCCCCAGAAAGGTTTCCATCACCGGCCGGAGAATGCTGTTGGAGGGCATATAGTGTTCATGAAAGGTTTTCATTTTTTCGAGATAGTCAGCTTCAGCGTAGAGACTCCATTGATACGAAAAGGCGCCAAAAAGGTCGCTGGAAAAAAGGATTTTGGTCTGGTTGTCATAGGTAGTAAAAGCCCCGGGGAAATGCAGATAGGGGGTTAGGACAAAATCTAAAATCCGCCCCGATTGCAGTTTTAGCTCAAAATTATTTTCATTGATAATATAATAATCGGATTTAATGCCATAATACTTGACCAGGGTTTGGGTTCGCCAATGGGTGACCACTTCAAAGTTTGCCCCAGCTTTTTCAAAAAGCGGTACCGCTGCACAAAAGTCCGGATCTTGATGATGAAGGATCACATATTTGATTTTCTCGAGCGGGATGATGCTGCGGACATTTTCATAGACATCCTCAAAATCCAACACCGAACCGGGATCAATCAGTACCCCTTCATCGCCATCGACAATCAAATAGGGATTACAATGCAATCCGCCATCCTGGGCGCATCCTCCGACCCAATATATTCCTGCTGCTATTTCTACTGCTCGTGATGTTATCATTTTTTCCTCCTTGTCTAATATCGAATCCAGTCAACTAATAAAACCTGATCTTCTGAAGGTGGCAGACCCGCTTGCCAGTTGGGGTACCAGCTGTTAACCATCAGCTGCATCGGCTGCCCGTGCGGTATCCCCTCTTGCCACTCCTTAATTAATTTGTTGTCCACATAAAAAGCCACCCCATCGATGCTATAGTCAAAGCGATACTGGTGAAAATCAGCGGTCGGATCAAAGCCCAGCTTGCCAATATATTCGTTTTGTACTGCGCCATCAGCATAGGTGGTCAGCAACAATTCACCTGCTTTGGAATTAAATATTTCAATATCGATTTCATAAAAATAATCCGGGGGCGCATAAAGAAAGAAACCGGTGATCGATGAAGGCGCCAGTGGCAGTTTCATCTGGATCTCGTAGCTGCCATAGGTGACCGCTTGGCGACCAACAAGTTCCCCGCCTTCAAGCCGATCGGCTGGCATTGTGATCTGCAAGAAGCCATCCCTAACCGCAATGTTATTGGGATTTAGCCAGGTTCGGCCAAGGGTTTTATCAGAAGCCGTCCAGATACTTTCATCGAGGGTATCGAAGTTTTCCTGATTCATCCGACTTTCTAAGACCCTACTGATTTTTTGAACCCACTGATTCTCACCAGCCAGATAAATCGCGATGCCAATCAGCAAACCGCCGAGAATTATACTGAAGAGCACTAACCACTTTTTCATTGGTATCCCCTTACTATCAGTTGATTTTTATACTTCTTATCATAAACCTTTTGATACCCCGTTGCAACGGATTTAATAAAGAAACAGAATAATTATTGGGCGTACCTAAAAAAAGCATCTGCACACGAATGCACAGATGCCTAGTAATCTAAACCACTAATTTTTAATTATTTGCTTCAAATTTTCTTTGAAAGAATTTTACCGTTTCAACAATCGGAATCACGACCACAGCCAGACCCATCGCGGCAAAGTATTCGGCCAGACTGATCGCTTCAAACTCAAAGGCGGCAGCAATCGGTGGAATAAAGATGACCGCTGTGGTCAGAACTAAGGATACCGCCATCGCCAGGAATAAAAATTTATTCTGGTGTTTCATTTTAAAAATTGATTGACGTCGGCTGCGCATATTCAGTGAATGGAACATTTCAGCCATTGATAGGGTCAGAAATGCCATTGTTATACCATCAGCACTTTCAGCAATCTCCCAGACCCCAGCTTCCATATAGTGTCCCACGAAATAGGCGGCGATAGTGACAAGCGCGACCATTGTGCCCTGCCAGATCACATCCACCCCGAGACCGCGGGAGAAAATCCCCTCCTTTGATTCTCTTGGTGGATGTTTCATGGTGTCGGCTTCCTCGCCTTCCATTCCCAGGGCAATCGCCGGAAAGGTGTCGGTAATCAGATTGATCCACAATAAATGGACTGGTTTTAGAATTGTAAAGCCTAATAATGTCGCAACGAAGATGGCAATCACTTCGGATAAATTGGAAGACAGCAGAAATTGGATGGCTTTACGGATATTGTCATAGATACGACGACCTTCTTCCACAGCATTGACAATTGTGGCAAAATTATCGTCTGCCAGTACCATATCCGCAACATTTTTCGTTACATCGGTTCCTGTTATCCCCATACCGATTCCAATATCGGCAGTTTTTATCGACGGCGCATCGTTGACACCATCGCCCGTCATCGCCACGATCATCCCTAAATTCTGCCAGGCCTTGACAATCCGTACCTTATGTTCAGGCTGCACCCGGGCATACACGGAATAGTTGCCAATATCTTTTTTTAGCTGCTCTTCAGTGATCTCATCCAATTGAGCGCCGGTGATGGCTTCTTTCGGATCAACAATAATTCCTAGCTGCATCGCAATGGCGATGGCAGTATCCTTGTGATCTCCGGTGATCATTACCGGACGAATCCCGGCCGTCTTACACTGGGCAATCGCATCCTTGACTTCCGGTCGAACCGGATCAATCATGCCTGTTAAACCGACAAAGCAGAGCTCCTCTTCCAGATAATCTGGCGTCTGATCTTCCGGCATCCTATCCCAGACTCGAAAAGCGCCCGCCAGCACCCGAAGCGCCTGATCGGCCAGCTGTTTATTGGCCTGTTTGATGGTAGCACAGATCTCATCAGTAATCGGTTGCTGGGTCTGGCCGTCCCAATAGCTGGTGCAGCGGGCGATCAGGACATCCGGTGCCCCTTTAACATACTGGGTAAATCCACCCGCTTCGTTTTTGTGAATGGTACTCATTAGCTTTCGACCGGAGTCGAAGGGGGCTTCCCCAACCCGGGGGCTTTGTTCTTCGATGTCACCCTTATTCAAACCCAGCGAATAACCGTAATTAACTAGCGCTGCTTCAGTCGGCTCTCCTTCGGCCTTATTTGTTTCATTTAAATGGGCATCATTACAGAGGGTCATGACTCTAGCCAGCAGTTGTTCATCAAAACCAAAGTGATCGACCACCGTCATTTTGTTCTGGGTCAAGGTACCGGTTTTATCGGAGCAGATCACCTGGGTACAACCCAGAGTTTCAACCGCGGTTAGTTTTCGGATTACCGCTTTTTCTTTAGCCATATTGGTCACGCCTAACGACAGGACAATCGTGACCACTGCTGCCAGACCTTCGGGAATGGCGGCAACCGCCAGCGATACTGCCACCATAAAGGTATTAAGAACTCCAACGCCAGTAATTCCTTGACCCAGATACAATCGCACCAGGCTCATCGCGAAGATAAAAATACAGATTCCCAGCACCAGCCAACTTAACACCTTGCTTAATTGATTAAGCTTGATTTGCAGCGGTGTGGCATGTTCTTTAGCCTGGGTAATGGCCTCGGCAATCTTACCCACTTCCGTTTGCATTGCGGTGGCTACAACCGTTGCCGTACCACGGCCATAAACCACGGCACTGCCCATATAGATCATATTTTTTCGGTCACCCAGCGAAATGTCTTTTTGATCGCCTAGGTTAAGGGCATTAATCACCTTACTCACCGGGATACTTTCTCCAGTCAGGGCGGCTTCTTCAATTTTCAGGCTGGCACTTTCGAGCAGTCTGGCATCTGCCGGTACGGAGTCTCCGGCTTCTAGCAGAATCACGTCGCCGATTACCAAATCTTCAGATTTAATTTCCTGAATTTTTCCGTCCCGGATCACCCGGGAGGTGGCGGCGGAAATGGCCTGCAGGGCTTCAATGGCTTTTTCGGCCTTACTTTCCTGATAAACACCCAGTATCGAATTGATCATCACCACCGCCATAATAATAATCACATCGCCAAATGATTCGCCCGAATAAGCGGCTGTGATTCCGGATACAATGGCGGCCGCAATCAGGATCACAATCATCGGGTCTTTTAACTGCTTAACAAGCCGCACCGCCAACGAATCCTTTTTAGCCTCGTTTAGTTTGTTTTTCCCATTTTTTTCCAACCGATTACTGGCCTCTGTCTGGGAAAGACCCTCTTTCCCGGAGTTTAACTCTTTTAGCACTTCTTCCGAAGTTTGTAAATAGCTCTTCATCAAATTCCTCCTTTTTGTAATTTTGTGCATAAAAAAACCAGATGCCGCTGCACCTGGAAAAAATAACCCAAGTACAGAAAACTGTACATGAGTCTCACTCATTAAGATAAGCCAGGTATTGCTACCATGCATGTTGACTTATCACGCAAATTGCGCAAATTACTCCCTCATAACTGCTTCATTTTACACCGGCGCATTATCTTTGTCAAGATAATGCGCCAGGATTCAGCACTGAAAGGTAAACTTATCGATATTTCGCTATTTCATAAAAAAAATACTCTTGTGGATAACTTTTGCATATGACGCCTGTTTTTCAGAAAAGTTATCCACAACTTATGCTTAGACATCCCCTTGATGAGATATTTGTGGATAATTTCTATTTTTTTCAGTTTACTCTTTTCAGACATCACATCCTTTGCTATAATAAATTCAAGAAATGCTAACACATGTGCGTTTCCTGATGAAATATATATCTTCTCTTGTGAGTTGCCTGCTAAAGCTTATTAACAAGTCAGAAGATATATTTTTTATGGTCTTTTTTATTTTTCTCAGCTCGGATATCCCATTTTCATATAGTTGGAGCACAAGATCAGCGATTTGAGTCAGCAGATAATGATTCTTCATGGCGGTGTTATCCAGGCTGTTGGCATGTTGAATGTTATAGCGATGATTTTTCTGAATGTTGAACCCTTCATTTTCAATCATCCAACGCCTTCTTCCCGTTTCTGCAAACTCCCAGGCCTTATTTTTAGTTATTTTCAGATCCGTTATCCATTGGAATACGCTCTTTTCTTTTCCTTCTTTTTCTATTTCTAGGGTCATCACCGTCAGCGGATGTTCTTTATGAACGAGTTCAGAAACCCATTTGAGTTCATTAATGATCGTTTCCTTTGATTTTCGCAAATAGCGTTTTTCTTCAATCCGCTTTGCGTACTCATTTTCGCCCATCCGTACAATGGTCTGATATTCATGGGCCAGGGTTGGAATACTCCCATCTTTAAAACGGATCAGATAGTGCCATTTATTCTGTGCACAAAGTTCAAAGACTGGGGCACAGGCATACAGACTATCCCCTAATATACAGATCGGAAGGCGTGGGTAGCTTTTTTTTATTTTTTCGGCCAACCGTTTAAATGCCCTTAGCTCACAGTCCTGTTTCAAGACATCTTCTTTTTCATTCTCGATAAACTCGGTTGCAATACTGACAATCAGATTTTCGCCCAGCACTATTTTCGCTTCCAGTACGTTGTGATAATAATACGTTTTCTCTTCGGCCGTTCCTTTTTTAGTCGTTTTTTTCAGACAATGCTCACAGTGTTTTTCTTTGAAATAAAATAATCCGGTTGCGTCAATAATGATCGACCAGTATTTCCCTAAAAAACGCGACTCCTCAAAGCTACGTTTTCTGATCAGGCTTTTGATCAGCTTATTTCTTACTTTTTCCAACTCATCCGGGTTCAGCTTCTTTAAACACTCATTGATTGTGACATAATGCGGCAGGAATTCCCGATCGCTTTTTCCCAGAATTTCACAAACATTCCGAACCCGTTCTTCCTGATTAAACTGATTTGTCATTTCCTGCATCGACGGTAGATCGAAAATATTCTTCAACATCATGGTGTAAAGAATTTCTTCAATATCATAATCTATATAACTCGGGTGTCTTGGATCCTCGACACGACTCAATTCCCTCACTAGATTCGGAAAATAATGATGCTCTACCTTTAAAAACAACACGATATCCTTTTGAAATGCTTTCTTAACTGCTCGTTCCTGTTTTCGTCCCATGGTAAACTGATTTCTCCTTGCGAAATTTTTCTTTCATTTTACCATCTATTTTTCTTGCATTCCCGATCGCTTTTTCCCAGAATTTCACAAACATTCCGAACCCGTTCTTCCTGATTAAACTGATTTGTCATTTCCTGCATCGATGGTAGATCGAAAATATTATATGCCTAAAAATAAAGATCACAGCCCAGTTGATATTAGAAAGGTTACTCCAAAGACAACTACAGCAATAGCTAAGGCATCATTACCTTTAACAGAGTTTAAATATTTTAATGATCAAGAAAGTGAAGGAAATATTATAGGAATCGAACTGTATTTGAAGTAAGAACTGAACTTGCCGTTAGTAGCTCATAAAGAGTTCAAGCTTTACGATATACTCTTGCGCAACCGAGAATATAGATTCATGA
>NZ_CAKMJU010000049.1:0-11921 GCF_927416815.1 uncultured Acetobacterium sp.
CAGCGGTAATTTGAGTCAATTGCGGACGATCAGCAACTTCTTTTGAAAGCGCGCTCAAGTCATCGGCGGCTACTTGGTGATTGGGTTTTTGTTCAAATATAATTAAATAAAAATCCTCATCCTGAGCCGTTGATGACTTCCTAAGCAATGGAATCACCCGGATGATAATGCTGACCGTTTCACGGTCGCCTTTTATTGGGATCAGTGCAGAACTAGCAGCAGTTTGACGGGTGACAGCCTGGTGCAGGGTTTTGTGTAAATCGCGGCGTAATTTTGACCGTGCCATTTTCAGGACATTGTTAAACCCGGAATAACCCTGAGCCGGCTCTAGAAAAAGTCCGGTATGTCCATAAACGTAGCGAATATTTCCTAATTTATCAACCAACACCCCTGATGCCGCATAAACCTTCAACAGCGCTTCCTGGGTAAGTTCCTGGACAGTCTTCTGTTTGGGTTTGACACTTCGAACAATAGTAAAAAAAGAAGGCCAGTCCAACCTGCCTGTTAATGGCAAAAAACGATTTTTTAAGCGGAATTTATTTTTGCTCTGAAACACATGCTTTGCTTTATTTAAGTCTTCCATCTTCCGTTCCTCCTTCAGGTTAAACGCTTGTTTCTGCTCTTGCCATCTTAAAATGGCTTTTGGTAGACAGCGGGCATAATAAATTTATAATTGGTTTTTTTAAGATTAAGTGATTCGGCATGACCGATGAACAAATATCCCCCAGGTTCGGTATAATTGTAGATTTTCTCGACCAATCGATCCTTGGTGGCCTGATCGAAGTAAATCATCACATTTCGGCAAAAAACAACATCAAACTTCTTCTTAAAAACAAAGGTCGGGGTCATCAGATTAAAGCGCCTGAAAATAACTTCTTTCTTGATCTCATCAACGACCATCATTTGATTGCTGTCATGGTTCTGGAAATACCTTAGTTTCCAGTTAGGGGGTAATACCTGAAGGCGGTCTTTCTCATAGATTCCTTTTTTAGCGACATCTAATACCTTGTTTGAGATATCCGTGGCCAACAGTTTTTTATCCCATAAATGCGCCTCTGATCCAAAAAAATCAGCCATGATCATCGCCAGGGTATAGGGTTCTTCCCCGGTGGAGCTAGCTGCACACCACAGTCTAATATCGTGATTTTTTTGTTCGCCCTTTTTTTTCTTTAAATAGGGCAGCACGGTATTTTTAAAATACTCAAAATGTTCTGGCTCACGCATGAAAAACGTATGGTTTGTCGAAACCTTATCGATTAACACCGAACTGGCTTCTCCGGTTTTATCTGAAATTAAATAATCATAATAATCTGTGAAGCTATCAAAACCCAACTCCACAAGTAGCTTATGAAGCCGACCCATGAGCAGGAGTTGTTTCTCTTTTTTTAACTCAATGCCATATTCACTGTGAATATATTCGGTTAACATGGCGAACTCTTTTTCGCTGATTTGAATCATTTTTCACATCCTTTATTCTGGTTTAGGGGCTGCGCTGATTGGTTGAATTGTCCTGACCAAGAGCGAGCTAGCTTAATCTAGTTTACCCCAGCCCGGGGTTAAAGTAAATACTGAATTTTTGAGATGTTCCCCAGGCTTTGTCGGAATTAAGTGAAAAACGAGATTCGTAGTTTTTTGAATAATAAAATTAACTTGTCAGCGATTAAAAAAAGGTCTATAATGGAATAAATCTTATCTAGAATGGAGAACGAATATGGCTATTGTATGGACCCCAGCATTATCAGTTGGCGTAGAAAACATTGATTCACAGCATAAAATCTGGTTTGAAAAAGCAGATCAACTTTTCGAAGCTGGGAAAACCGGAAAATCCAAGGAAGTTATTGCTCAGATGTTTGATTTTCTTGACGATTATACCAAACAGCATTTTAAAGATGAAGAAGCCTACATGACAAAAATAAAATATCCCGATATCGCAGAACAAAAGAAATTACATCAGGGTTTTATTCAGGAACTCGCTAAGCTTAAAAAGGATTATCAGGAATCCGGTGGAAACATCACCGTAATCATCAATGCCAACCAGATGATCGTTAATTGGCTGACCAAGCATATTTCCACTGTCGACAAAAAAATTGGTGCATATGCGAAAACCCTATAAAAATCAAACCGCAGTCTCATTCGAGATTACGGTTTTTTTAATGATTTTTAAGCGCCGTGCAGCTTATTTTAAAGCGGTTCCTCATAAAACCCGATTTTTCCTAGAACCTCAGTTAATTTAGCGATATCAATTGGTTTTGATGCATAGGCATTGCAACCATAATCGAAGGCCGCCTGAACCGTCTGGGTTTCGCCCAGGACGGTGGTCATAATGATCTTAGACCGTTCTTTTTCGGTGATACCATTTTGGTGTTCCAGATCCCTGATCGTTTTTAGCACCTGAATGCCATCTATTTTAGGCATCATCACATCCAGACAGATTAAATCATAGGGCGAACCTTCCTGCCCCGCTAGCAAATAGGCATCGATGGCTTCGAGGCCATCGACCACCAGATCGCAATCACCAAAGCGGCTCATAAATTTAAATAAGAATTTGCGACTACTTAAATCATCTTCAACAATTAAAATTCGCTTCATTTCAACTCTCCCACAACCTTACTGGCATGCATCAGCAGCCAGGTTTCACTGATCTGTTCTAAATACTTGGCAACCTTTTCGGTTTTCTCTTTTCTGATTTCTAACTCCATTTTAAAAACCAGATTCTTCATGACCTCAATGTCCATTTCTTCAAACTTGCCTTTTAATTGATGGGCGATGACTTCCATCAAAACAAGATTATCTTGCTCCAGAAAATGCTTCAGGCTTTCAATTATTTTGGTTACTTCCGAGATTTCTTGTTCACCCAGGGTTAAATTCCCGGTGACGGTCGGCTTGCTGATTTTCCATTCCTTTTCATAAAGACTGCTGATTACTTTGGAAACCGGTGTACTTTCGGTTATTCTGGAATGACTAAGGTATTTTTTTAAAAGCACCTGCATCTGCTGGCGATCCAATGGTTTGGATAAATAACCATCCATTCCGCTGGCTTTAAAAATTTCTTCATCCCCTTTTAATGCAAAGGCCGTTAAGGCAATGATGGGGGTATGACAGTTCCGTGAATTCCCCCTTTCACCTGATTTTGAACAGGATTGCGCTTGATTTTCCTGGCCGCGAATGATCCGGGTGGCTTCGACCCCATCCATCACCGGCATCTGGGCATCCATCAGAATAACATCATAATTATTTTTCGAAGCTGCATTTACCCCTTCTAATCCATTAGCCGCCACATCAACCATTGCCCCCAAGCTTTCAAGCATTTTAACGATCACGATCTGATTGCCCCGGTCATCTTCAACCAGCAAAAACCGACTTCCTGAAAAGCTGTCTTCGCCCTCAGCTTCTGTGGCTGTCTCACCCGGTTTATTGGTAATGATCATCGGCAGAAAAATTGAAAAGGTTGTTCCGACGCCCACCTGACTGGTGAAGCTTACCCCACCCCCCATCAACTCCAGCAGTTGTTTGGTAATGACCAGCCCCAATCCGGTGCCGCCATATTCCCGGGTATAGGAGCCATCAATCTGAGTAAAGCTCTTAAACAGAGTCGAATAATCCTTTACCGCAATCCCAATCCCGGTATCGGCAATGGAGATTTTTTGAATAATCTCATCGGTTTTTCCTGGTGCCAGCTCTTGACTCACGGTGACTTTAACAGCGCCTTGATTCGTGAATTTAATGGCATTGCTAATTAAGTTATTTAAAATCTGCTTAAGCCGCATGCTGTCACCGATGACAAAGTTTGAAATAATGTCTTGATAATCGACGGTCAGATCCAGATATTTTTCGAGCGCATGTTTTTTATGGGTTTTGACGGTTGATTCAATCAGATCCAAGAGATTAAAGCTCATCGGATTAATCATCAGTTTACCAGCTTCGATTTTTGCAAAGTCGAGAATATCATTGATAATGGTAATCAGCGATGCTACACAGCCTTTGGCGGTTCTCAGATTATCGCGCTGTTCTTCGGAGAGCGGTTCGAGGGCGGTAAGATCAATCATTCCGACAATGCCATTTAGGGGGGTGCGAATTTCATGGCTCATGTTTGCCAAAAACTCACTTTTTGCCCGATTGGCTTCTTCGGACCGTTCGATCGCTTGTTTTAGTTTCTTTTCCGTTTTCTTCTTCTGGTTGATGTCTGATGAAAGGACTGCAATATAGCCAGATTCGGGACTGTAAATCGAACCTTCCACCCATTTTTTCAGGCGAATCATATAATATTCTTCGAGCGGGATATTTTCTCCATGGGCGAGCACCTCCTGGAAGCGATTAAAGAGTCCCAGGCTTTCTTCAGTTTCTAAGAAGCCCATTTCCGATAGTTTGTGGCCAATCACATCTTCTCGCTTAACCTCAAAAAGTTTCTCGGTGGCCAGATTCATCTCCACCAATTCTGCATCAATCAGCTTTTGTTGGTCATCGTACAAGGCCTTAAAATATGAAAGGCTGTTGTCCATGTACTTAAACAGTGAAAAGTATTTTTTCTGACTTTTTAAAAAAAGCTCTTCGGCAAAGCGCTCATCATGAATGTCCAGAAATAAACCGATCATCCCCGCATATTCATGGTTTTTGTCGTAGAAAGGACGCCCCATCCCCCGAAAAATGCGGTAGGTATTGTTTGGCGCCAGCAGTTCAAGCTCAATATCGAGGTTGCATTTTTCATCGAAGGATTGCTTTAGGGTATCAATAAAGCGCTGATGATCCTGCGGTTTCATATGATTTTTCAGATTTCGCAAAAAATCATCCCGGGAGATTCGCATAAAGGCTTTAAAGGTCTGATTAATAAAATCACAGCGTTGATCACGGTCAATTCGATAGATCATCACCGGTAAACTATCCAAAATGGAGAGGCTGGCTTCCCGGGCTTCTTTTAAACCCTTTTCATAATAATATTGTTCAGTCATATCTTCTAAGGTGATAATGTACTCAGCATGATTGGCTGTGATAATCGGCATGATGCTTAAATTTAAATACCGGGTTTCGTCAATCCCATGATTGATATAATTGACGATAATTGAACGGTTTCTGACTATTTTCTTTTCTGCCAGCACATGGCTTGCGATTTTTCTAAAATGGCAAAATCCGCAATTTTGCGCGTTACCGCAGCCCCCGCTGAGACTAAAGACGCATCCCAGAGCGTCGCCAAAGGCACTACCAATGACATTTTGCAGGCTCAGGTTGAAGGTCTTTAGAAAGGCACGATTGGCCCGGGTAATGATTAAACCGTCATCGATGACTAACATACTGGTTGGCAGCAGATCAAACATCATCTTTAAATTGTTGCGCTCTTTTTTAATCGTTTTTTCGGCCTCGATGATTCTGGAAATATCCCGAAAGACCACCACCCTGCCGATATAATCGCCATTATCCGACAAGAGTGGGGATAAGCGGGCGGACAGGTAGTATTTACTACCTTCTGCTGTGACATAATAGGAACGTCTTGGTAATCCGATACTTTCGGCCATCTGACCATTTTTAGCATTTGTCCAGAATTTCACTGGCAGATCCGAACCATCCCGAAAGATCTTAAAAACCTCCAGGAAGGGTTTGCCCAGAACATCTGGTAAACTGAAGCCCAGAATATTCAGGGCTTCAGCATTGGCAAAATCCATCTGATCGTCCATATTACAGGTAATGATGGCGTCACCGGCACTGTTAAGGGTTGATACCAACCAGGCCTTATCTTTGTTTATGATTTGCTGTCTCATTTCGTCCATTGTATTTCTCCAGGTTAATTGTTTTTATTGATGCGGTTCTCTTTTAGCTTTGTTAATACTTGCCGTAATCATCATCACTTAGGATGATCGTGTTACTTGGTTGTAAATGGCTGCTCTGACTCGATCTTTTGGTGACGGATTGACGGTTTTGTTCTTTCATATTTTCAAACATCCGCATCATTTCCGGGCTGACATTTTCATAGCCGGCAGCGCCCATAAAGCCACCCCGTTTTAGTTTAAATCGGGAAACCTGTTCTTTTAGCATTTCGGCCTGGCTGGCTAATTCTTCACTGGCGGCGGCGGTTTCCTGGGATGTCGCCGAAGTGGCCTGAACCACATTGGCAATTTGTGTGATACCCTGATTAATCTGCTCAACCCCGATCGCCTGCTCATTAGAGGCCACTGAGATATTGCTGATCAGGCCATAAACCTGTTCAATTGAATCAACAATCGAAACCAGTGCGGCGGCGGTTTCGTTGGCAATTTTTGTGCCCCCCTCAACTTTTTTGATCGAGCCTTCAATCAGGGCAGTGGTCTCTTTGGCAGCGCTAGCTGAGCGGGCGGCAAGGTTTCGTACTTCGACCGCGACAACGGCAAAGCCCTTTCCGTTTTGACCGGCCTTAGCCGCTTCAACGGCCGCGTTGAGCGCCAGAATGTTGGTCTGGAAGGCAATCTCATCAATCACCTTAATGATCTTGGAGATATTATTGGATGATTCGCTAATGTCTTCCATCGAACCGAGCATCTGCTGCATCCGGCTGTTTCCCTGGTTGGCATTATCCTTGGTGTTTTCAGCCAGCTGATTGGCCCGATCAGCATTTTCGGCATTCAGCCGGGTCTGGGAGGCGATTTCTTCGATCGAGGAGGTCAGTTCTTCAATCGAAGAGGCCTGTTCGGTAGCACCCTGGGACAGCGAAATACTAGAATCAGAGACCTGCCGTGAACCCGAGGCGACCTGCTCGGTGGCTTCGTTGATATTGACCATTACCTCATTGATATTAGTCGACATCCGATTAAAGGCACCGGCCAGTTCCCCCATTTCATCCCTGGTGTTGATATCGATCGAGACATCGAGATCGCCGTCAGCCATCCTTTTTGAGGCATCAACCATTTTATTGATCGGCTTTTTAATGGTAGCAGCGATAAACAGACCCAGCAGGATCGATAGAATCATCCCCCCGATGATTAATACGATGGTGATCAGGGTCGAGGTCGTCGCGATGGCGGTATTGTTGATAGCGGTTTCTTCAGCCACTTGTAGTTTAATCTCGATCATCCGGTCGAAATCGCTGTCTAATTTAGCAGCTGCGCTAGTATAGTCACCGTTTTTCATCAGCGCGATCGCTTCGGCCTGTTTCCCCTGTTTAGCCAGCGCAATGATTTCTGGTACAGCCTTATCCATCTTTTCTTTTTGGGCAAAGGTATCTTCTACCAGTTGCTTGCCTTCATCGGAGAAGAGGGTTGTCTGAAAGCTTTTTAAGTTGCTTTCAAAAACAGTGTTTTCATCCATGATAGCCGCTTCATAGCGAGCAATTTCTTCACTGTTATTGGACAAGATAATCCCATCCAGATCGTTGCTAATCCCCTTTAAGGATTTTATCATGATGATCATTTCGCCCAGGGGTACCGTCATCTTTTCATAAAGATAGGTGTCTTGTCGGTCGACCGCCTGGATATTGATTACCCCCATCAGACCGATCCCGCCAGCAATCAATGCCACCACAATAAAACCGAGAATCAACTTTGTACCAATTTTTAGATTATAAAACCATTTCATCCCTTAGCCCTCATCTTTCTGATTCGTTAAAATTTCGACTTCCTGATTGGATAATAATTTGTCGCAGTCAAGCAGTAGTTTGACTGCATTGCCGACCTTGCCGATGCTTTTGACAAATTGGTTGGAGACCCCGGAGCTAAGCATTGGCTGTTGGATGATATCCGCTTCCTCAAAAGAAATGACCTCCGAGACACTATCGACTATCAATCCCACGGTGTTATTCCCCACTTCGATGACAATCACACAGGATCGTTCATCGTATTCGACAAATTGTTTTTGAAAGCGCAGCCGCATATCCATTAGCGGAATAATTTGGCCTCTGAGGTTAAAGATCCCGCGAACAAAGGCTGGCAGTTCCGGAACTTCGGTAAATGGCAGAATGCCAATAATTTCGCTGACATAGCCGATCCACAACCCATAATACTCACGGTCAAGCTCGAAGGTAAGATACATCCCCAGCTGATCATCTTCTGGTTCAAGCGCTGCTACTACTTCTGCTTCCATTTTTTCAACTCCCGTCTATATAAACTTAAAAGCAATTAATTTACTGAACCCGCAGGCCGGTCAGGCCGCTGATGTCCATAATCAGGCTGATACTGCCATCCGGAAGGAGGGTGCAGCCAGCCAAACCGAGTATTTTTTTCATTGAATTGACATAGTTGGGCAATGCCTTAACGACCACCTGTTGCTGTCCTAAGAGTTCATCCGCAAAGACACAGATGACCTTTTCTTCCTGCTCCACCATGATCAGGATCCCCTTGGTTAAATCGGTTTCAGCATTTTTTATCTGATAGTGCTGATGGAGCCGCAAAATCGGATAGCACTGGCCGCGGATCATCACCATCTCGTTGTTATCGGGATCCATCATGCAATCATTTTGATCTGGCCGAAATGATTCGGAAATGGTGGTAATGGGAATGGTATAGCGGGATTTTCCGACCCGGATATTCATACCCTCAACAATTGCCAGTGTGAGTGGGATTTTCAGGGTGATTGTGGTGCCGTGGTCGACTTCGCTGTCGACCAGTACGGTGCCCCCGACCTCGTCGAGATTTTTGGTGACCACGTCCATGCCGACACCCCGACCTGAAAATTCGGTAATGTTTTCCTTGGTCGAGAATCCCGGCAGCAGAATCAGTTTAAAGATATCGCGATCACTCATTTCCGCCTCTGGCTTTGTCAGTAGATCATTTTGTCGGGCTTTTTCGAGAATCCGCTCCTTATTCAAACCGCGGCCGTCATCTTTGATGACAATCAAGACATCACTGCCAACGTTCTTGGCTTCTAGAACGATGTGCCCGGCTTTATCCTTACCCTTGGCCAGCCGTTCCGCTTCGCTTTCAATGCCGTGATCAATGGCATTGCGGATGATGTGCATCAGTGGGTCAGAAATATGTTCAATAATATTTTTATCGACTTCGGTTTCTTCGCCATATAGATCGAGTACCACTTCGCGGTTTAACTTTTTACACATATCCCGGACAATTCGGTTCATCTTAACAAAAGTGGTCGAAAGCGGTACCATCCGGATCGACATCACCATGTCCTGGAGTTCCACGGTAATCTTATGGAGTTCAATCGAGGCCTTGTGAAAATTTTCCGACTGAATCGCTTCAACCTCAGGACACTGGGTAACCATCGATTCGGTGATCATCAGTTCACCAACTAAATTCATCAGATTGTCGAGTTTATCGACATTGACACTAATCATTTTCTGAGTCGCAGTGGTATTATTTTTCTGGGGGTCCTCAGTCACGATAACGTTTGCAGGTGAACTGGCGGGCGTGCACAGGTCCCGATCTGGCAGTGCAAAATTGTCAATCGACGGTGCTTCTTCGGGGGTGTTTCGAAATGCATCTAAGCGATGATCTTCGATTTCACGAAAAAGAAGCTGGTCAATATAGATAATATTTTCAAAATGAGCCTTGATCTCCTCATAAGAAATTTCGGTCTTAAAAAATATTTCAAAGCCATTTTCCCGGATATAGGATGCCGTTTGTGGATTGTCGGCAATGTCTGCCGGTAAATAATAGACTTCTTCAACCATTTCGGCAAGTCCAAACACCAGGGTATAGGCGCGGATATTTTCCATTTTGCAATCATCGTCGTAATGCACAATCACATGATAGCAAGCCCCCTCTGACGCCATTCCCGATTCCTGAGCCAACCAGTCTTCGGTCGATGGCAGATCCTGCTTTTTTTCCTGGGGGATATAATATTGTTGCTGTTTTTTCTGATTTTTGTTTTGGTTACTCTCAGCGCCAAAAATATTTCTCAATTCATCAAGAAAAGTATTAAGCTGCTCAATAAGAAATGCCGGGTCGCCATCGGCATCGCTTAAATTTGCAATTTTTTTGACTTCCGCTTTGATAAAATCGACGCATTCCAGAACCAGATCAGACACTGCAGAAAAATCCAGTCCATCAGGCTTCTGTTCCCGGATAAAATAAAAAATATCCTCGACCACATGAGCAACTTTTTCGATGTTGTCAAACAGCATCATCGCTGATGAGCCCTTGATGGTGTGCATAAAGCGAAAAATTTCACTGACATCATCCGGTGTAAATCCGCCGTTTTTTTCGCTGCAAATAATAACTTGTTCCAGTTGTTCAAGATTTTGGGTCGTTTCAAAGATGTAGACTTCCATCATCGGTTCATTTTCGAAATTTCTTGTCACATTTGTCACCTCTCTGACATCTGGTTTATCACACGGATTAAGCATAAATTTTGACTGCCTATGCGCCACTGTTCTGCGATAAAAGCCGAAGCCTTCACGCCGACTATGACTTTTTTCGGATATGAGCCCATTCCCTGTTTTTTATACACCGATTTTTTGATTCTAAACAAAAAAAATGATTTAATCGTTTTGTTTTGTATATTTCGGCAATATTTTTTTAACATCTCAAAATGTTAATTTAGATCTTTTTTTCTCGCACTTAAACCATTGCAAAGTTTATCTTTAAAAAAAAGACGTTCATCCCGACCTGATCGGCTTGAAGAGATCAGCGGGAAGAACGCTTTTTAAAATTTAAACACATTTTAATTAATTTGTCAAAGAGATATTCACAGCTGTTATTTTATGTATCTGGTCAGTCTTTTACCAGTTCTGCGCATGCATTGACTTATTTAATGTTGTTTTTAACCGCATTAACTTTTTGACACGTTCAATCATTGCGGTTGGATTAATCGTTTCCCTAAAATTGTTTATCGCTTAAAAAGCATTTGACTTTTTCTTCACGTGCTGTAATATCACTGGATTGTTTATATTTTCCCAATACACATGCTGCTGTTATTTTTCCATCCGATAAGAATATGACTCGATCTGCCCTTGCAGCAACTTTTGCATCGTGGGTAACAATCAAAATCGTCGTTCCACTCTGATTAATGCCATTCATTATATCCATAACTGCGATTGCAGAACTAGAATTGAGTGCCCCCGTCGGTTCATCGCAAAATATTATTTTAGGTTGATTTATTAGTGCTCTGCAGATTGCGGCCCTTTGTAACTGCCCACCGGATACTTTATTAATATCGTGGTTAGCCAGATGGTCAATCCCCATACTTTTCATTAACTGTTTTGCTTTTTGGTAGACTATTTCTCGAGCTTCCTTTCTTAATTTTAAGCCAGGTAGTAAGATATTATCTTCGATAGAAAGGTTTTTTAATAAATGAGCGTGTTGAAAAATAAACCCCATATGCTCAAGTCGATACTTACTCATCACTTCCTCTGACATGTTTGAATAATTTTCACCACCAAAACGAACCGTTCCAGAAGTCATCCAGTCCATTCCACTTATATTATACAAAAGAGTTGACTTTCCTGAGCCGGACTGTCCCATAATTGCTACAAATTCCCCTTCTTCAATTTCAAGATCAATCGAGTTTAATACTGTTACTTTTTGATTATTTTCAGTGCCGAAAGTTTTTGTTAAATCTGTTGCCTGTAATAAAACACACATTAATATAACCCCCATCTTCTATTCATTTGTCAAATCAATAATATTAAATTCTTTAGCACTGCTTTGACAGTGCCATGTTATCACAAATGAAACGATCAATAATATACCTGGACATATCAATAAACTAAGCCAATTAACGACAAATTGAAACTCGGCCAAGCCAACTCCCATTAATGATAACATTGTGCCAATTAAATTCTCTCCTGAAAATATCGCTATCAATGCGCCTAGTATTATACCAATGCATGCCGTCAGGGTAGATTGCAATAAATATTGCCTGCTAATCTCTTTTCTAGTAAAGCCAATTGCTTTTAGAATGGCGCATTTTGAATATTCTTTTACCGTTTTCAACTTAATAAATAATGCGATCATAAAGCCTGACATGAAGATCGCTACGATACTGCTAATCCATGCGACACTGTAAAA
>NZ_CAKMJU010000050.1:0-6209 GCF_927416815.1 uncultured Acetobacterium sp.
CATCGGCGAAATGGCGGTGGTGCTAAAAGGCGAAATTGACGCGATTATCCTTACCGGTGGGATGGCCTACTCTGAAAAACTGACCACGATGGTTAAAGCATATATCGCCTTTCTGGCCCCGGTTCAATGCTTGCCTGGCGAGAACGAAATGGAAGCCCTGGCACTAGGCGGATTAAGATTGTTAAGAGGCGAAGAAGAAGCCCGGGTATTTTGCCGTGATTTTAAAGCATGATTTTAAGGATGAACGTAACAGTAGTAGCAGAGGATAAATGACCAGATGTTGACAAATTGTTCCCAGTTGAAATTAAGTTTAGGTGCTTTTCGCAAATTTTTCTTGTTTCTTTAATTTGATGAAAGTGATATAATTTTTAACATAGATGTTCAAAAAAAGAAAAAAGATAAGTTTTACAAAAATGAATGAAGGGCGGGTTTTAGGCAATGATCTGAAACCTGTTAAACCGGCTTACTTATTTTTGTAACGAGAAAAAGAGGAAAACTTATGGATCATATCGAAAAATTAAGGGAATATGCCCGACTCCTTGTCCGAACCGGAGCAAATGTACAGAAGGATCAATTGGCGGTCGTAAATTGTTCAGTGGAAAATTTTGAATTTGGCCGGATGATCGTTGCTGAGGCCTATAAAGCCGGGGCTAGAGATGTAATCGTCTTCTGGAATGATGTCAAAACCAGTCGTCTCCGCTATGACTATGTTAGTCTGGAAGTTTTGGAAAACATCCCCAATTGGCTGGCTGAATCCCGGAATTATTATGGGGAGCAGAAAGCGGCGGTGATTTCGATTATCGGCAATGATCCGGAGGCCTATAAAGGGGTCGCCAGCGAAAAGCTGAAAACTAGCAGCAAGGCTTCCGCCAAGGCATTTGAACCCTATTATAAAAAAATGATGAATAGTGAATTCCAGTGGTGCGTGGCGGCTGTTCCTGAGGCCAATTGGGCAAAAAAGGTATTTCCTGAACTTTATGAACAGGAGGCGATCGCAAAACTCTGGGAGGCCATCTTTGAGGCCGTGCGGATTGGTGAAGATGACACCGTAAAAGCCTGGAATGACCATAAGGCCTTTCTCGCCGAAAAATGTCGAATTCTTAATGATGCCCATTTTGATGCCCTCCGTTATAAAAATAGTATCGGTACCGATTTTACTGTCGGTCTCCAGAAAGATCATATCTGGGAAGGCGGCGGTGAACTTACCCCCGATCAGATCTACTTTTTTGCTAATATGCCGACTGAGGAGATTTTTACCGCACCGGATTGTTTCCGGGCTGAGGGTACGCTGGTGTCATCTTTGCCACTTTCCTATCAGGGAAATCTGATCGAAGATTTTCGCCTGACCTTTCATGACGGCAAGGTGACCGACTATCAGGCAGCAAAGGGTGGCGAATATCTCAAGAGCTTGATCGAAACCGACGAAGGATCAAGGCGGTTGGGAGAAGTGGCACTGGTTCCCTATGATTCACCGATTTCTAATACCGGGATTCTTTTCTATGACACGCTATTTGATGAAAATGCCGCTTGTCATTTTGCCCTGGGGGAATGTTATCCCACCAATATCCGGGATGGCGGAAAAATGACCAAAGCAGAACTGACTGCTGCCGGCGGCAACCAGTCCGATACCCATGTCGATTTTATGATCGGCACCAAAGATTTGGAAATTATTGGCATTAGTAAAGATGGTCAGGAAATTCCCATTTTTAAAAATGGAAACTGGGCGTAAAGCGTTTTCACAAATTTAAGGAAGAGAGAAAGATCATGGAAGAATTAAAAAGTGAAATCAATTTGGAGAATATCCACCTGGATGTCAAAACGATTGCTCAAAGCTCGGATGAACTGAAACGGAATATGATGAGCCTGGAAGAAAGCTCGACCCTTTCAGTCGAAATATTAAATGAAAATAAAGCCACGATGAATAGCATCTTAAACCTGCTGACTGCCATGGCTAAAAAAGATGAGCCGCTCGAGGACGAGGAACAGGATAATGTCAATAGTGAACTTTTTTCTTTGTTAGAGACGATGGACTTTGATATCAAAAAACTAAGCTGGTTTTCCCAGGAAAATGTCAAAGTTTTTAATACGATAGTGGCTCAGGCCGATGAAATTGCCAAACTCAGCGAGGAAAATGCCGCGAGCACCTATGAAATCAATTCGGAAATCAATCATTTTACCGAGGTATCCAATAAGCTTCAGGGGAATATTGTCAGAATCGAAGAAAACTCCAGTCAGTCGGTTGAAATGCTCAACGAAAACCGTTCAACCATCGAAGGCATCTCTGATCTGCTGATGGATCTAGTTGATGGAGTGAAACAGGCATCAGGCATTAATGACGAATTAGACGGTTCGTCTAAACAGATCAGCAAGTTTGTTGATTATATTAAGGATATTTCCCGACAAACCAATCTGCTCGCTCTAAATGCCAGCATTGAGGCCGCCCGGGCAGGAGCTGCCGGCAAGGGGTTTTCGGTGGTGGCAGAAGAAATCAAGCGGTTGTCGGACAGCACCGCCACCTTTGCCACCGAAATTGAACAGATTGTCAATCAGGTGATTGTTGAGGTGGATCGTTCGAATACAGCCATTGAACGGTGCACCACAAGGACTAAAGATATTGAAGGGGCTGCCCAGAAATCCGGCGATGTGATCGAAGAAATTCAAAAAGTTTTGATCGAATTAAACAATTCCATGAATGAAATCAAAGAGATTTCCAGCCTCCAGGTTAACACCTCCCATGGCATCCAGGCTTCTATTTCCAAGGTCTCTGATGCGGTCGACACTACTCACCGGGTGACCACTAACACCATCAGTACGATTGTCACCCAGAAGTCAAAAAATGTTGAATTGTTAAATTACTGTACCAAGCTTTCGGAAATGGCCAGCAATGTTCAAAAGCTTACCGCCAAAAATAAAAATAAAAATGAAATTATCTTTGGGATTAATCCCTTTACTTCGCCAGAAAACATTAAAACCATGTATGTGCCGATCTTAAATGGGGTTTTCAAAAAAATCGGTTACAAGGTGCGAACCATGATTGTCAAGGATTATGAAGCCCTCAGTGAAGGCATGAAGGAAGGGATTATCGATGTGGCCTGGTTCTCGCCCTTTGCCTTTGTCAATGCCCATGAAAAAATCGGGATTGAGCCATTGGTATCGCCAAGAGTCAATGGCAAGGTATCTTACAACGGCTATATTATTACCCGCAAAGACAGTGGCATCAATAGCTTAAGCGGATTGCGTGGCCGAAGTTTTGCTTATGTCGATGAGGGCAGTGCTTCAGGCTATCTCTATGCCCAGCATATTATTAAATCGGAGGGGATGAATCCCAAGACGATTTTCAGTAAGACCTCCTATCTGGGTAGTCATGACAGTGTTATCAAAGCGGTTTTGTCCCGCGAATATGATGCTGGGGCGACCTACAGTGAAGCGATGGAAGGAGCGGGAAAAAGTGGCATTAATCTGGATGAGTTTAACATTATTGCTAAAACCCCGGACATTCCCAAGGATGCCATTGCCGCTAATCCGAATCTGCCAAAAGAATTTACAACCCTTTTACGACAGGCCTTTGTCGAATATGTAAAAGCACCGAATATTAAATCCCCGGTGGAGGGATTTGTTGAAAGTGATGATGCCAAATACGATGTGATCCGCGAAGTTATGTAGGGTGTTACAAAGCAGGATTATGGGGTATAACTTCCTAGAATAGAATATTAGGAGGTGGCTTGATCAAGTTGATGGTGACAAAAGAAATACTTGATGATAAAAGATGACCGCCGTTAAAACCGGCGGTCATCTTTTTGATCAGAACGACTAAAATCATTTTAACCGTGTCAAAATGACGGTAAGAGCTAAAATTTTGGAGGACATAATGGATCAGGTTACAGATGTGAGAAACAAGTATAAGCAGGAAATCGCGGAGATTCTTTTTTTATTGAAGGAAGTGGGGAGCGGACGGATCTACGGCTTTCCCGGGAACTGCACCCCGGGAGATGAAGAATTAAAGACTAATGTTGATACCCTTACCGAAAAATTCAACGATTTGCTTGATAAAATCGAATTCGGTAAGGATTCCGGAACTGTCGAACAGATTGGCTAAGAAAAGTTAAAGCCATATTGAAGAGAAAGAGGAGTGAAAATGAGTAAGAATTTGCAGAAATCACTATCATTGCTGCTAGTTAGCTTAATGCTGACTGTTTTGATTCCAGGCGGAGCCTGGGCTGTGGAAGAAACGGCTGAACCAACAGTAGCAACCTTGAATCCAGCATTTGTTGAGTATCTGGGTGACCTAGAGTCGGGAAACCTGAACGCCACAACCAGTGGCGGCTATGCGCTCGGCCATATTCCACCACCATTGCAACGCTTTGAAGGAACCGCTGAGAGCACCATAACCCAGGCAGCAACATTTCCGGCCGTCTACGATCTGCGCGAAATCGATCGCGTCACCCAGATCCGTGATCAGGGTGATTATGGGAGCTGCTGGGCATTTGCCAGCTTGGCTTCGCTGGAATCCTATCTCAAGAAGGACACCACAGCGGATTTTTCTGAAAACAACCTGATGTGGAACAGCGGTTTTGATGGAACCCCCGATGAGGGGGGGAATTACACGATGGCTACTGCTTACCTGGCGCGTTGGAGCGGCCCAGTCGACGAAAGCAGTGATCCCTATGATACACCGAAAAAAACCGGATTGTCGCCGGTTAATCATGTCCAGGAAGTGGTTTCGATTCCGAAATTACCAAGTGCCATCAAGCAGGCTCTGATCGATGGCGGAGCGCTTTATACTTCGATGTATTTTGGTTCAATGAATAGCAATGCTTACTATAACAGTGACAACGCTGCTTTTTACTACAATGGCGATCAAAATCCCGATCATGATGTCGCGATAGTTGGCTGGGATGACAATTATAGCCGTGATAATTTCAATGAAAAGCCGGATGGGGATGGCGCCTGGATTATCCGCAACAGCTGGGGAAGCGATTGGGGTGACGATGGCTATTTCTATATGTCCTATTATGATCGTTATGCTGGTAGTAACGTGACTGCCTTTCATAATGCTGAAGCCACCGATAATTACAGCCGAATCTATCAGTACGACCCATTGGGTAATATCTCAGCGATGGGCTATCCGGATGGCGATCAAACAGCCTGGGGCGCCAATATTTTTACCGCTGCTACTAGTGACAAGCTGATGGCAGTGAGCACTTATGCCTTAACCCCAGGAACAACGGCTGAGATCAAGATCTATACCGATGTCAATGATGGCCAGCCAAACAGTGGTACCTTACGAACTAGCCAAACGCAAAAATTTACGCGGGGTGGTTATTATACCGTCGAATTAGATAACCCAGTCGGACTGGTGGCCGGCCAGAAGTTTGCGGTGGTCATTAAATTTAGAACGCCGGGATCCAATCAACCCGTACCGGTCGAGAGCCGGGTTGAAAATTACAGCAGTGCCGTCACTGCCAACCCCGGCGAGAGCTTTACCAGCAAATCGGGAACCGGCGGCTGGTATGATACTTCGAAAAAAGACAGCAGCAATGTTTGTATCAAAGCCTTTAGCCAAAGTCAGGATAGCTTTGTCAACAGTGTTTATCGCACCCATGTTCAGAATGAGGGCTGGCAGAATTGGCAAAGCAACGGTGGGGTCAGTGGCACATCGGGGCAATCACTGCGGCTAGAAGGTATCAAGATAAAAATGGATACCAGTGGCTATGATCTGGGGATTGAATACCGTACCCATGTGCAGAACCAGGGCTGGCAGGACTATCAAAGTGATGGTGATATGAGCGGGACTTCCGGCGAATCGCTACGGCTGGAAGCCATTAATGTCAGATTAACCGGTGCCGATGCGGGGCAGTTTGATGTTTACTACCGGGTTCACGCACAGAATGTCGGTTGGATGGACTGGGCCAAGAATGATGCGAAAGCGGGAACGGCTGGATTTGGTTACCGCTTGGAAGCGATTGAAATTCAGGTGCTACCAGCAGGATCAGCGGCACCTGGCTCGATCGATCAGCCATATCTGGAAAATAACTAATCACAGCAAAAAATAACAAAATAATCCTGGCCAGCCCTGAAAGGTAAAAATATTTCGCACTAAAAATTAGCGATAAAACGGGAATGCAAGAAAAATAGATGGTAAAATGAAAGAAAAATTTCGCAAGGAGAAATCAGTTTACCATGGGACGAAAACAGGAACGAGCAGTTAA
>NZ_CAKMJU010000051.1:0-4297 GCF_927416815.1 uncultured Acetobacterium sp.
AGATAGAGTGGCCTACTCACCTCCACGTGATTTGTAGTTCACAGTTATCCCTATGGCTATAGAATAATTAGAATGATGCTTAAAGGCAAGATGTTTCACGACGTTTTGTGCCTTGAGCGAAGCGAAAGGAATGGTTATAAAGATGAAATAGAAGAAAAAATGATATTCTTTTATTTGAAAATGGAAAAGATAATAAAATTATTATCCGAATCTTATGAAAAACTAATGGAATTTTCTAAAGAATGGATTAAAGTTAGGATCGATAATACATAAAACATTATAAATCAGTGCTTTACACTGGATCGGTAACATAGACATTTTGTTTGAGTACAAAAATAATGTCGATTTATTCCCAAGAACGACCGATGGCTTAAGACGTACTTACTATCCTCTCGGCCCACGTTGAGACGGTAGTATTGATGTCAAGGGTAGATAAGTAAGAGTGTAGAAAAGCCTTGAAATAAAAGCTTTCCGGGATTTCAGAGTAAAAATCTGATGTGTGAAAATCGTGAAAATATCTGTTTGTGGAAACAAGTCCAAAGGCATGATTTTGAACGTGACAGAGCGATTTAGATAACATGGGTTTGCGTGTGGTCGATTTAGATAACATGGACTTGCAGTGGTCGATTTAGATGTTTTTGAAAAATCCGAGGTTATGTGGCCAGAATGGTTACGCAAATCAATCGTGACTTAAAATAATGTGTAAACGGAGGATTCGGATATGAATTTAAATAATGAATGCTGTTGCGGATGCAATACTCAATTAGCAGATCTAACGAAAATAAACAATTGCCCTGCCTGCAATAATGAGGGGATTTCGGTTGGCAAGATAACTGTTGAGCATTTGGTCACTGACGAATACCGCGAGTCTGTAGCAGGAGATCGTTACAGGATTTGCATGAACGATAGCTGTGATGTGATCTATTACGATACGGACAAAGGCGTTAAATTTGTGAAAGATCAAGTTAGGGTCCCTATTTGGTTTAAAAAGGATGCAAACCCCAAGTACGTATGCTATTGCAGCAAAGTCACGGAAGAACAGGTAATTGAAGCAGTGGTTAAGAACGGAGCGAAAACGGTTAAAGAAGTGAATGCCATTACCGGGGCTATGAAAAATTCTAATTGTAAAGAAAACAATCCGCTGGGCGTTTGCTGCCATAAAATTATTCAGGAAGCCATTGATAAAGGGATGGCCATGAGATAAATTGAGCTTAACGAAAAGGAGGATGATCGCAAAAATGGAATATAAAAAGCTACTAAGCCGCAGTGATGACTGGTTGAAATATGCGATCAATCTTCACTTGCTCCATGAGCCAAAGGAAACTCTTGCTGAACTAAGAAATGCAACACTAGCGGATAGCCGTATCCAAAAGTTCCTTGCGGATGTTTCAGTCTTTCACGGTACTCTAGTAACAAATCATAAAAATCCCGATTTACCGATACACAAGCTGCTGTTTCTGCTGGACCTCGGCTTCGGAGCAGAAGTTCCCGAAATCAATGATGCCATTGATGAAATTCTTAAGCATAAGGATAATCACGGTATTTATCAGTCTATGACCAATGTACCAAAGCATTTTGGCGGAGCGGGTGTGGATGTATTCAGTTGGTGTCTGTGCGATGCTCCGCTACTTCTGCTTGCTCTTTTAAAGGCAGGTGTGGAATACCATGAATTCATCAAGCAAGGAGTTGACCATCTGGTATCTTTATATTGTGATAACGGATTCCCTTGCGCCGTGTCTCCTGAGCTTGGCAAATTCCGTGGTCCTGGGAGAAAGGACGATTGCTGTCCATACGCGACACTGATAATGGCCAATTTATTATCATATATACCGGAGTATAGGGATTCCCAGGTTGCAGTTTCCTCCGTCAAAGTGCTGCTAAGCCTTTGGGAAAACAGCCTTGGTCAGCATCCGTATATGTTCTACATGGGGACGGACTTTCGTAAATTGAAAGCGCCATCGTGCTGGTATGATATTGTCAGTGTAGCCGGAGTACTAAGCAAATATGAGTTTGTGCGGCATGACCTGCGTTATCTTGAAATGATTGCTCACATAAGAAACAAACAAGATAATGATGGTTTTTTCATATAAATTTGTGGCAGGCACCGAACTGTTTTGTCCGTATTGCTTTTAGATATATTTTCAAAAACAAACGAGTTTTCTGCTGGGCTTGACTCAGGGATTTCTGATTCAAATTCAATCATTAGACCATTTATAGATATAATCCCTGATTACTTAATAGAAAGTTTTATGGCAATCTTACCATTACTAGTAATATTATTGGTTTTGCAGAAAATATCTTTTAAACTAAAGAAAAAAGAACTTCGAAAACTACTTACGGGATTTGCATTTGCATTTACAGGTTTGCTTGTATTCCTTATAGGCGTAAATGCAGGTTTTATGGATGTTGGAACAAGCATTGGTAATAATTTGGCTTTATTGGATAATAAAGCTTATATCATAATCATTGGATTTGTTCTTGGAGTTGTAACCATTTTAGCAGAACCAGCTGTTTATGTTTTGACTCACCAGATTGAAGATGTAACAAGCGGTTACGTAAAGAGAAAAGCAGTTCTAATTCCGCTGGCAATTGGAGTTGGTTTTGCCGTTGCTTTATCGGTTATACGTGTATTAGTGCCTGCGATACAGTTATGGCATTACTTGCTACCAGGGTACATCATATGTCTGTCAATGATGTTTTTTATACCAAAGCTCTTTGTAGGAATTGCATTTGATGCTGGTGGGGTGGCTACTGGTCCTATGACTGCAACTTTTATTTTGGCATTTATACAAGGGGCAGCGCATGCTTTTGAAGGTGCAGATCTAATGGTTGATGGCTTTGGAATGATTGCGATGGTTGCCATGACACCAATTATCACCTTAGAAGTTTTGGGCTTGGTGTTTGCTATAAAATCAAAAACAAAAGGAGTTGAAAAGAGGGATGACTAATTATAACAGTATGCCGATTTTTGAATTAGTATATGTAGTTGTTAACTACGGAATGGGTAGTAGGATATTACACAAAGCAAAAGAATACGGTATTTCTGGTGGGACCATTTTCTTAGGAAAGGGAACTGTAAATAATTCTCTGTTAAATTTCTTATCTTTATACGATGAAAGAAAGGAAATAGTTTTATTGGGAACAGATAACCATACTGCAGACCATGCTTTAGTTGAACTAAATAAAGAATTTCAGTTTGAAAAACCAAATCATGGTATTGTCTTTACCACAAGTGCATGTGAAATTATAGGATCTAGGTGTTATAAGTCTGAAGAAAATGAAGAAGGAAGAGGTGTTAATAAGCTAATGTATCAAAATATTATTACCATTGTTAATAGAGGTAAAGCTGAGGAAGTAATTGAAGCAGCAAAAGCTGCTGGCTCAAAGAGCGGCACAATAATTAATGCAAGAGGCTCGGGGGTAAATGAAACGAGTAAACTATTTAATATGGATATAGAACCTGAAAAAGAAATAGTTATTATCCTATCAAAAGAGGATATTACTGAGGCCATTGTAACGTCAATACGAGAAAAACTCGAAATTGATAAGCCAGGAAATGGGATTATTTTTATTCAAAATATAAATAAAGCCTATGGTGTTTATGAGTAATAGATGTTTAAGTAGTGCAGAGATGATAATCGAATTGATATGCTCCTTTATATGAATGCTTTGATAAAGGAGCATTATCTAGGTTTTTAGAAAGAGTTAAAAGATTGGATAGTGATTTAAAATCTTACTCCGGTATTTATTAGCGGTTGATTTGTTCCCGCATACGACAGTCAATCTTGGATATGTTTCCAAGAGCGAGCCTTAATAAAAATGGGGTTTGAAACAATGAATTTGACAGCTATAAACTCATCTCAAAACATGTTGAGACGGTGGTATTGATGTCAAGAGTAGAAAAGTAAAAGTGTTAAAAGTCCAGTATTACTGGGCTTTTTCTTTTTTTGTGCTATAATTTTATCAAATGGGTAAATAGTGATTATTTGGATGAAAAGTCAATAAATATTTGCGAAAAGTAAAGGAGATAGAATATGAAAGCAATTGCCATAAACGGCAGTCCAAGAAAAGTGTGTTTGTCAATCAAAAAGTTTAGCGTTTGGTCTCGAAAAGTTGTGCACTTGCCAACACAATTTTGTTCATTAGCAGATGGTCGTCCAATCTCCTTTTTAACAGAGTACCATCTGCTAATGAACAAAATTGTGTTGGCAAGTGCACAACTTTTCGAGACCAAACGCTAAACTTTTTGATTGACAAACACACTTTTCTTGGACTGCCGTTTATGGCAATTGCTTTC
>NZ_CAKMJU010000052.1:0-32113 GCF_927416815.1 uncultured Acetobacterium sp.
GAATATTTAAATCTTATGCTGGCCGATTATGTCAACTGGTATAACAACATTCGGATTCACTCATCATTAGGGTATCTCACACCAGCCGTATATCGGAAATTAGCCCACAAATAAGTTGTCTAAAAAAGTGTTGACAATCCAGATTCCCCATGTGCCGCTGTATCAGGCACTAGACTTTATTGAGGGGATCGATGAAAAAAACCAGGCCGCGATTGAAGAAGCAATGGCCGATATGGGGATTCTCGATGCCCTGATTGTACCGGCAGCTCAGCGGGAAAAACTGCTGGCAATGCCAGAGCTTAGTGGTGATCACTATCTTTTCCCCGAGCCCCAGTTTATGGTTCATAGCATTAACCAGTACCTCAAAGTTGATGACGCCCTCATCGCTATTTCTAAAGAAGAGGTGGTCAGTGTGATAAATAGTATCCTGATTGATCATACCCACCACACCCATATCGATGAAAAGGGCAATTATCGTTTGGGCATCTTATGGGGACGAGCGACCGGTAAGGAGACCGCCCGATTTATTGGTGCTTCTGCCAGAATCAAATATCGGGAAGAAAAACTAAGTCGTCTTAAAGCGGAGCTAAGTGAGATTAGCGACCGGTTAGCGGCAAAGACGCAAATCCTTAATCAGATCAAGACCGCCTTAGCGCTACTTAAGCAGGAGTTCACAGCCAGCTTTGATCCACAAGATTTGATTACCGCTGCCACAGTCGTCAAGCAGGCCGGATTTGATGCCCAGATGAGTGATAAGGCGCTGCAAAAAAAGAATGACGAAGAAAAAAGCTGTTATCACCAGCTCCAGCAGATCAAGGAAACCGTTCACCGGATTACCCTTCGGATCACCCTGCCCCAGGATTTAAAAACCTATGAAGAGGCTCAGGCCGCGGCGATTAGCTATGGCAGCGAACTGCACCGGCTGGAAAAAATCACCATTTTGCTGCAGCACAGTCTTGGGAGTCTGCGGGTAGCCGAAAACCGTTATCAGGAAATACTTCAGGAAATTGATGACCTCCTTTATGAGATCAATCAGCTTAATCAAAGTCGGTCAGCGATGGAAATCACTCGGGTAAACTTAAATGAACAATTGCAACTGACCGATTATCCGGCCATCCAGGCAGAATTGGAACACTGCTTGAAGGCCTTAAAGACCTTGCCCAAAGAAAAAGAGGAAGCCGTTAAGATACTAGAGCGGCAAAAGCTGGGGCTAGAGCGTTTTTATGAGGAACAGGCGGCGGTTAAAAGAACCCTGTTATTGACAGCAAAGCGCTTTCAATTGATGGAAGATGCCTTTACCGAAGAACTGGCGCTAGGCTATCTGATCCGGCGAACTGAAGCCCCACTGGCCGATCAGGCTCGCGAGTTGATCCAAAAAAATCCCCAGTCGGAGAAACAGAACAAGGAGCAGATTACCCTGCGGCTGATGGAAATCTTTAAAGACAACAGCCAGTATCTGCGTGAGTATGCCGTTAACAGTCAGTATGTCTTTGAAGATCAGCCGCTTGATGAGGAGAATGATCGCTTCAAGCAGGTTTGGGATTTGCGGCGCCGGATGAATATCACCGCCAGGGTCGCTGGTAAGGTGGTTAACTTTTATGATTTATCAGATCACCTGAAAGACAGTCTCGACGAAACCGATAAACTCCTAAAAGAAAGTGACCGGGAATTGTTTGAAGATATTCTGGTTAAAAATATCAGTAAAAAAATCAGTGCCCGGATTTTCCACAGCGAAAAATGGGTAGATAACATGAATAAGCTGATGGAAAAAATGGATACCTCGATGGGTCTTAGCTTTAGTCTAAAATGGGCCAGTAAAAAAGCCGAAACCGAAGAACAGTTAGACACCAAAAAGTTGGTCAACCTGCTAAAAATGGACGGTAACCTCTTGCGTGATGAGGATCTTACTGCCCTTTCTGAGCATTTCCGCTCAAAAATAGCCCTGGCCCGACGCACCCTCGAAGACAAGGGCGTTAATTTGACCTTCCATTCAATTATGCGGGATATTTTAGATTACCGGAAATGGTTTGAGTTTAAGCTCTTTTTCAAGAAAACCGGCCAACTCAGTAAGGAACTGACCAATAACGGCTTCTTTAAATTTAGTGGCGGGGAAAAAGCCATGGCCATGTATGTACCCTTATTTTCAGCGGTTAACGCCCGCTATGAAGCCGCTGGCAAGGAAAGCGCCCGGATGCTTTCGCTTGATGAGGCCTTTGCCGGGGTCGATGAGCAAAATATCCGTGATATGTTCCGGCTGCTGAACGAGCTGGATCTCAGCTATATTATTAACTCGCAGATTCTCTGGGGGGATTATGATACGGTCGATTCACTGGCAATCAGCGAGCTGATTAGGCCAGACAATGCCGATTTTGTCACCGTACTCAATTACCACTGGAACGGCAAGCTGCGAAGGCTGGTGATCGATGATGCCTGATGAGTTTGCCGCTTATCTCAAAGATAACCCGGGTTATTGCCGAATTATCAAACAGATCCGCGAAAAATATGAATCACTCGGTCATCTCGGTGGCACCATCTATTTAGATAAGATCAGCGACGACGAGCGGGCAGTGCTTAGAAGCCTGTTTAAAAAGAACTATCTCCAGAAAAGTGCCAGCTTCTCAGTCGAAAAATTTATCAAGGCCTTTGAAAGCACCCGCTATCGGGGGATTGATTTTGAAGCGGTATTGAGCTGCTATTATGGCGAAAAGCTGAGCTGGAAAAAGGATGTGCGAAGTCAGTATCAAGACCAGAAAGGTCAATATTTTGAAGATATAATCAAGTTCTTTAAAGAAACCCCGGCAGGCTTGTGGCTGGAAGCGGTTCTGGTTAATAAAAATAATGCCTATTCCCTGCTTAATTTAAAGTATAACGAAGACCCTCAGTATTTAAGTAGTTTGCTGACTCAGGTTTGTCATGGCTTAAATCAATCGGTGGCGGAAACAGAAAAGGTGCGGCTGGCACTTTTTGCCTCGCAAGTTACCAAAGATCCCCATGCCTTTGATATGAACCGCGATGGTGGGCGGCTGCTGCTTTACGCATTAGCCAGCTATTATAGTCTTAGTTATCCGCAAAATGCCGAAGCCCAGATGGAACTCTTATACCAGGCTGGTCTGATTTACGATGAGGTTTCCAATTACACCATTTGTCGCGGGATTCAGGCTTATGCAGGCGATAAAATCCATTCGGGTTGGGCGGGCTTTGCTAATTGCAGTGAACCACTGCACGTCTCGCTTTGGAATATTGGCATGATCGACCGGGTTACTTGTGTCAACAAGCGGGTTTTTGTTTTTGAAAACCCGACCGTCTTTAGTGAGGTGGCCGGGCTGCTGGAGAACCAGCCCGCCGCCCTGATTTGTTCGGCGGGTAACGTCAAGGTGGCAAGCTTATTGCTATTAGATAAAATCGCCCAGAGTGGCACTGACATTTATTATAGTGGCGACTTTGACCCGGAAGGGCTGGCGATAGCCGATAAACTCAAAAAAAGATACGGCAAAAAATTGATCTTATGGCATTTTACTTCGGAAGCTTATCAAAAGATCCAGTCAAAAAAGATGATTTCAGCAGCCCGTTTAAAAAAGTTGGATAAGATCGAAGCACCGGAATTAATAAGGTTAGCACAAGCGATTAAAAAATCCGGTTATAGTGGCTATCAGGAAATGATGGTTGATATTTATTTGCAGGATATTTTAAGGGGCTAGAACAGTTCGCGGTTAGTTAGCTACAATTAGAGAACAATTAGAGAACAAGAAAGAGGGAACAAAATGAAAGACTATCGACCCGATGATTTTGATTTTAATAAAACCCTTGGTGAAATCAGTGCAGGCATTAAGAAACCAAACATCCTAATTTGCGGTGCCACCGGTGCCGGAAAAAGTTCGGTGGTGAATTATGTTTTTGGAGCGGCGATGGCGCAAATTGGCCACGGTATTCCGGTGACCCGGGGAATTAGCAAGTATCAGCGGGAAGATACCGGGGTGGTCCTTTATGACACCGAAGGCTACGAGATCGGCACTGAAAAAATATCGAAATACAAGGCGAATGTCGAAGACTGGGTAAATGAATCTTTTGCAGCCGCTACTAAACCGGCTGCAAAAGATCAACCCCAGCTTGCTCTTAGCAACCAGATTCATGAGGTCTGGTATTGCATTTCGGCTGGCAATAAACGCGTAACCGATATGGATATCGATGTGATCCAGATGCTAAGAGCAAAAAAGCTGCCGGTGGCGGTGGTGCTAACCCAGATCGATAACCTCGATGCCGAAGAATTGCAGGCGATGGAAGCGGCGATTAGAAATCATTGTCAGGTTGAATTTTTCCGCACCAGTGTCTCAGACGATCCCGCCGTGATTGCGGAGCTACAGGATTATCTGCAATGGGATGAGTTGATCAGCTGGGCGATTGATCATCTGGATGAATCGCTGCGGGAAGGTTTTATCAGTGCCTTAAAAGGCAATCTGGAGGCTAAAAAAAGAATGATCAATCATAAAATTATCCCCTTGTATACCAGTGCGGCGGCAGCGGTGGCACTCACCCCGATCCCCTTTTCGGATGCGGCGCTGTTGGTGCCGATCCAGATTAAGATGTCGCTACACATCATGAAAACCTATGCGCTGGACCAGAAGCTGGGGAATCTGTCCTCGCTGGTGGGGTCCGTGGTCGTTTCTGAATCTGGTCGGTTACTGGCGCAAACTCTCAGTGCCAATCTCTTCAAACTGATTCCCGGGGTAGGAACAGCCATTGGTACCACCGTCAACACCGTGGTGGCATCTAGTTTTACTGCCGCGATGGGTTATGCTATTTCGGAGATCTGCTTTCGCTGTGCCACTGCAGTATTTGAAGAAGGCAAAGACATCGACTGGGCCGACTATTTTAATGGGGAGAATATTGCCAACTTAATGTCGGAATGGTTCAAGGCCAGCCGGCATGGCTAAACGATGCGAAAGCAATGTCCTGATCCTCGGAAAAAGCGGGGTCGGGAAAACATCACTGTGTAATTATATTTTTGGCGCTGATGTCATGAAAACCGGAGCCGGACGGCCGGTGACAGGGATGGGAATCTTTAAAGAAACGATCGAGTTGAGTCCCGAGTTGACCCTCCATCTCTACGACTCCTGGGGTCTTGAAGCGGATAAATCCGAAAGCTGGAAAGCCCTGATTCAGGAAGTCCTTAATCAACATGATGTCCGCGAGATTAAGGACTGGTTTCACACCATTATTTATTGTTTATCAGCCAAATCAGCCCGGGTGGAAGACTTTGATCTGGAAATGATCAAGGCTCTGGGTAAGGATGGCAACCCGGTGTTGGTGGTACTAACCCATTGCGATGTGATGAATGTTAAAAATGCCATAGTGGCAATGCGAGCAGCGATCATTAACAAGACCGGGGTACAAAATCAGGATATTGTCGAGGTATCCAGCCATGCTAAACAATTACTCAGTGGCAAGCAAACCGAAGTCTTTGGCAAGGAAAAAATCATTCACCGGATCAAGGTTAATCTGCTCGATTCGATTTCAGGCAAGATGCCGCAAATACTTCTAGCGATCGGCCAGGAAAAAATAAATCAGTGGTTTAAAGACTGTCAGGAAGTGGTGCAAAAGCAGGTTGGCTTTTTAAACCCGACCTCAGAAAAAAAAGAAACCAGCCGCAATGAATTTTTTGATGTCTACGCGCAAGATATTTTTGATGAGATTAACAAGGAGTCGGATGCGCTTTTCAATGAGGCCTATCTATTCTATCGCGCTTTTAGCAGTCAATTTTCGGGGAATGCCCTGGTGGAAGTGACAGACAGGCAGAAGAAACCTCAGATTACCCACTTTCAGATAAAAAAGAGCGGAAAAATCCGAAACTCGATTGCCGGGGCGGTTTTACTGGCCATTCCAGTCGTGGGACTGCTGGGGAAATTTGCCCTCCAGGAAAAAACCCGAGCCTATTACCGTCAAGGGCTGCGGCAAAACAAGGCCTTACTGGAAGACCATCTGCAGATCTGTGCCCAGATCCTGGCCGAGGAATTAAGAAAAATTAATTTGGGATTAGAAATTGAAGATTGAAGATTGAAGATTAAATGAGTTTCTTTGGGGTAAATAATGAGGCAAACCTAAATTCATGCATTAAGAAGGAGACTGAGATGGAACTGTTAGACAAAATTGGCGTAATCTATTGGAGTTATAAAGAAAGCACTGAGATTATGGCTGAAAAAATATCCAATGGCATTGATGAAGCCGGCGCTAAAGCGATTTTAGTCAACGTGGTTGACTTTGATTTAAAAAGTATCGATAGCTATTTTAAAATTGCCCTGGGTTGTCCGGCGATGGAAGGGGAAGGCCTTGAAAAAAGCGAATTTGAACCTTTTTTTAAGGCGATTTCGGGTCATCTGAAAGGGAAAAAGGTCGCGCTCTTTGGCTCCCATGGCTGGGGCCAAGGCGAGTGGATGGTTGAGTGGGAAAACCAGGTAAAGGATCTCGGTGGCATTTTATTTGACCAAGGGCTGACCATCTTAGGAGAACCCGATAAGGCGGGACGCCATCGTTGTGTCGAGTTTGGCAAGGCCTTTGCCAAATTTTAGAATTGGCATCATCAAGGAATTATTTAACCCTAGCATGAAAGCGATCAATTAATTAAAGAAAACAAAACGAGAAAAGCCCGGGAAGAAATACTTCCCGGGCTTTTTGTCACAACATTAGGTTTAAAATCATTGATTAGGGCACGGTGGGGGATTTCGAGCGGGGGTGTTCGAAACTCTCAAGCGGCTTTGATCATAATTTTAAAAAGCAAACACTTAAAAACATTTAAATACTTTAGGGCTAAATACTTTAGTTCATCCGGCTGACAAAGTCAGAGTATGCTTCAATACCGTGTTCATGAACGTCAAGACCTTCAATTTCAACAACTTTTTCAACCCGCAGGCCGACAGTTTTCTTAAGGCCATAAAAGAGTAGGAAAGCGGTGCTCAGGGTCCAAGCCGCTACTGCAACCACACCAATCGCTTGGACGGTTAGCAAATCAATCCCACCGCCGTATAATAAACCAAGAATTGCATCTTCGGTTCCTGGCAGATAATTGGCAAAAACACCAACCATCAAGGTTCCGACAACACCGTTCATCCCATGAACTGCAACGGCACCAACAGGATCATCAATCCGCAGTTTTTGATCGATAAAGGGAATGCCAAAGGTGATTACGATCCCGGCGATGATCCCGATCAGAAGGGCACCGTAGACATCGACAACCAGACATCCGGCGGTGATGGCAACGAGTCCGCCAAGGACACCATTAAGGGTCATTGAAATATCCGGTTTTTTGTAACGGATCCAGGTTAATAACATAACGGTCAGTCCACCCGCTGCGGCCGCCAGGTTAGTGGTCATGGCGATATGGCCGATATCCAGGGTAACCGCCAGAGTACTGCCGGCATTGAATCCAAACCAGGCAAACCAGAGAATGAATACCCCAAGCGCACCAAGGGTTAAACTGTGACCGGGAATGGCATTGGCTTTGCCATCTTTGTTGTATTTACCAATCCGTGGGCCGACAATAATGGCACCCATCAGGGCTGTCCAGCCACCAACCGAGTGAACAACGGTAGAACCGGCAAAGTCAACAAATCCCATATCACCGAGGAATCCGCCGCCCCATGCCCAGTGTCCGACAACCGGGTATATAATCAGGCTGATAAAGGCTGAAATAACACAATAGACAGAAAATTTGGTTCGTCCGGCAACAGCACCCGATACAATCGTCGCTGCGGTGGCACAGAAAACCGTTTGGAAAAAGATAAACAATTCAGGGGTAACAGCATCAAAGGCACCGACATTGGTCAAGTCCTGGGGAGCAAAGAAACCACCCATCCCGATGAAGCCGGCTACGTCTGGTCCGAACATGAAGCCAAAACCAAACAAAAAGAAAAGGATTGAGCCGATCATAAAATCGACAAAGTTTTTCATGATGATGTTCCCGGCATTTTTAGCTCGGGTAAAGCCGGTTTCAACCATTGCAAAGCCAGCTTGCATAAAGAAGACCAGTACAGCGGCCAGAAAGACCCAGACGATATCAAGATATTGTTGCAGTTCTAATAATTCCATAATAATAACCTCTCTTAATAAATTGAATCAAGCAAATCAAAAATCGCAAATAAAAACATATAAATAGAAACAAAATAACTCAATAGGGTATAAAAAAAGAAGACAGCTTTAATATGGGATTAAAACCTATCTCCTTTGATAGTTTAGCTTACTTATTCTATTCATATTAGATTGCGCCAACGCCATGATCACCAGTACGAATACGAATGACATCTTCGACATCATAGACGAAAATTTTGCCACCGCCAATTTCATCATCATTTGCCAGTCGGTCTTTAATAATCTTAATGATAATTCCGGCAGTTTCGGCATCGGTTACGGTTTCAACCTTTATTTTTGGCAGAAAATTGACGGTATAGGCCGTCCCGCGATAGGATTTCTGATAACCCTTCTGGTTTCCAAATCCCATAATATTGGTAATCATCATCCCCTGCACGTCACAGGTATTGAGGATTTCTTTGAGATCTTCCAGTCTTTCGGGTTTAATAATTATTTCAAGCTTTTTCATTTGAACCTCCTTATAGTTTAAGATGAATGAATAACTGGGGGAGGGGTAAAAACCCCGACCCCTATTATTTTTAGATTGATACTTTTTTAATTGGGAGTTTAATTATACGTAGAATAAAATATCTTCGTAGGTTGGGAATGGCCAGTATTTTTCAGCGGTGATTTCTTCAAGGCTATCAGCAGCGAACCGCAGGGCAGCCATGGCAGGAATTACTTTTTCACAGAAATAGTTGGCTTCAGCTTGTTCAGATTCGCATTCTTCGGCAGCAGCCAGGGTTGATTCAAGCGTATCGGTGGCCTTGATGAAGGTGCCAAAGAGGGTCGACAACCTTTCGGCTAATAGCGTTTCGGCCGTCACATCAATCGATCCAAGGGCTTTTTTAACGCTCAGGGTATCAACCACTTCTTTGCTATAGGTGACGATCGCAGGGGTTATTTCCCGTTTTGCCAGGCTCAGCATCGTTAAGGCTTCAATATTGATCGTTTTGATGTATTCTTCTAGTAGAATTGACTGGCGAGAATCCATTTCGGCCGGGGTGAAAATATTATGTCGACCAAATAAGGCAACATTCTTTTCAGAAGTAAATTCGGCTAATGCTTCCGGCGTTGTTTTTAAGTTTGGCAGACCGCGTCGAGCTGCTTCTTCAACCCATTCTTCGGAGTAGTTATTGCCATTAAAGACAATTTTTTTATTGTCTTTAACTGATTTTTGGAGTAAGGCTTCGAGGGCTGCTTCAAAATCATCCGCTTTTTCGAGGACATCCGCATAATCAGCTAAAACATCAGCAACGATGGTATTCAAGGTAATATTTGGACCAGCAATCGATTGGTTGGAACCAAGCATTCTAAACTCAAATTTGTTACCGGTGAAGGCAAAAGGAGAGGTTCGGTTTCGGTCTGTTGTATCTTTAATAAAGTTTGGCAGACTCTTAACGCCAAGTTGCATGACCAGGTCTTTTGCTTCGGTGACTGGCTCTCCCGTTTCAATCGATTTAAGAACTGCCGTTAACTGTTCGCCAAGGAAAACTGAAACGATCGCTGGCGGTGCTTCATTGGCTCCTAAACGATGATCATTTCCGGCTGTGGCGACAGAGATACGCAACATCTCACTGTATCGGTAAACCGCTTCAATGGTAGCGCAAAGGAAAACTAGGAATTGCTTATTGTCAGCCGGGTTATCACCGGGTGTTAACAGGTTTTCGCCAGTATCGGTGGACATCGAAAAATTGTTGTGCTTTCCGGAACCGTTAACCCCATCAAATGGTTTTTCATGCAATAAACAGGCCAGATCATGACGATAAGCAACCCGTTGCATAAATTCCATAATCAGTTGATTGTTATCGGTGGCAACATTGGTGTTAGTGAAGATTGGTGCCATCTCATGTTGAGCTGGAGCAACTTCGTTATGTCGTGTTTTAGAGGCAATCCCGAGACTCCAAAGTTCGCGATCAAGGTCTGCCATATAGTTGGCAACACGACCACGGATGCGGCCGAAATAGTGGGTTTCCATTTCCTGACCTTTGGGTGGTTTGGCACCAAAGAGGGTTCGGCCAGTCAGGATTAAGTCTTTACGTTTTTTAAACATATCCCGTTCAACCAGGAAGTATTCCTGCTCAGCGCCAATGGTGGTGGTTACTTTTTTGACATCTTTACCAAAAAGCTTTAAGATCCGTTTGGCATTATCATTAAGGGTTTCCATTGATCGTAACAGTGGTGTTTTCTTATCCAGAACCTCACCAGAGTAAGAACAGAAAATAGTTGGGATATAAAGGGTCGTGCCTTTAATAAAGGCGTAGGATGTGGGATCCCAGGCGGTATAACCACGCGCTTCAAAGGTTGCTCTTAGTCCACCGGATGGGAAAGATGAAGCATCTGGTTCACCCTTGATCAGTTCTTTACCAGAGAACTCCATAATGACTTTACCGTCTTCAGTTGGGTTGATAAAGGCATCGTGCTTTTCAGCCGTAATGCCAGTCATTGGCTGGAACCAATGCGTGTAATGAGTAGCACCCAATTCTAAAGCCCAATCTTTCATGGCGTTTGCCACAACTTCAGCGACGTTTTCTTCTAGAGGTAAATCCTCTTTCATTGTTTTTAACAGGGAAGCGTAAATGTGCTTTGGTAAGCGCTTGCGCATCACACCAGAGTTAAAAACTCTTGATCCGAAAAGTTCGGATACATTTTCACTAATTGGCACGTTTGTGTCCTCCTAAAATTTAATTTGTATAATTATAACATATATGGCACCATTGTCAGATATGTTAAAATAAAAGCTTAGAAAAATTAAATAGAAAGTGGCTAAAAAAAAAGCGCCTCAGAGAAGCGTTCATCACACTCTCAAAGCACCTTTGCTATCGCCACTCTCGTGACTAGTATTACAATATTAAATTTAAACTTATTATAGACGATCAAAACTCGCTTGTAAAGTAAAATTTACAAGAAATTACATGTAATGGTTATCAACTTATAAAGCTTGCAGGAATGATTTACAAAAACAAAGTCCTACTATATAATAGATATCATATAGAACTGAGCATAATAGAAAAAGCAAGTGATTAGAAGTGATACTGTTTACGGCTGGCATAGGCCAAATCATTGTTTAGGAATAGAAAGGAAAGCAAAAATGAGTATTGAGTTTAAAATTGATGAAGAAAAACATGTTAAAGTGCTGGATGCCTTATTAGGGGATGCAGATTTGATGATGGCTTTAAATGAGGCTGAAGATTTTGAAGCAGGCTATCGGCTGATCGCTGAACGGGTACCGGACTTAAGCCTTGAGGAATTTGCCGGTTCGATGGAAATGCTAAGACAAATTGTTCTGGCGCAAATGGAAAAAGGCCCGGTTCAATAAGGTAAACCTGAGATTCTACTAAGATAAAGCCCTTTAGACTAGCGGTTTAGAGGGCTTTTATCAATAATGTGAAACTGAAAACCTTGTCAGTCAAAATAAAGTAAAAATAAATTGAAACTGTAGCAGAAATGTGTTTTAATGATAAGACTAACACACTAAGTACATTGTATACAAAAATAGAATAAGAACTCTTATAAAGAACAAAGGCGTTCGATCCTCCTGTTAAAAACAGAGGGGATCAATTAGCATGTTCTTTTTTGTATTTGCTGCAGTGGAACAGAACCTGTGGATTTGTCAAATTAATGGGTAGAAGTTTAGAAAACATCCGACAAACTGGTGTTGATAGAGTTACTTATGATAGTTTTCATATTACGATTGATGTTAAAGAAATAGTGATTTAATGCAGTGACTATGTTTATAGAAGCAGCTTATGTTATAAAAGTGATTGATGATGGAAGCGTAACAATAACAATCAATGCTGCTTCTGATTAAAATAAGTGGAGGTTTAGAATGAGCTTAGCGAAAAATATAATTGAAGCGATGAAATTTATTGAAGCGAATGATGTAAAATTCATTCGTCTTCAGTTTTGCGATCTCTTTGGACAAAATCGGAACATTGCCATTACGCCGATGCAGATGGAACGGGCCTTAGCCAGCGGGATTCCTTTTGATGCGTCCTTAGTGGTTGGTTTTCCCGAATCCCGGCAAACAGACCTGGTTTTATGCCCGGACATCACGACCATTCAGCTCTTGCCTTGGCGTCCCCAGCAAGGCAAGGTTGCCAGAATTCTCTGCGATATTCGCTATCCTAGTGGCGAAATTTTTACAGCCGACAGCCGCTATATCCTAAAGCAAACGCTCAAGCGGGCAGAAGCTTTGGGGTATCAGTTTAATACCAGTGCTGATTGTGAATTTTATCTTTTCAAGCAAGATGAAAACGGCGATCCGACCACTATTCCGACTGATCAGGCTGGATATTTTGACCTGGCGCCCTATGATCGCGGGGAAAATACCCGTCGCGAAATTTGCCTGACCCTCGAGGACATGGGCTTTGAAATAGAAAGTTCCCGTCATGAAGCCGGCCGCGGACAACACGAAATTGACTTTAAATATGATGATGCCCTTTCCTCGGCCGATAAGATCATGACCTTTAAAACGGTGGTAAAAACGGTCGCCCAAAGAAACGGGGTGCATGCGTCATTTTTACCCAAACCGCTGGTTGATGAACCGGGCAGTGGCATGCACATTCACGTTTCCTTATCCAAAGATGGCCATGATATTTTTGAAAACAATGGTGGCCTGCTCGGAGCAGAGGCCGGACACTTTATCGCTGGGGTATTGGCCCATGTTAAAGGGATGACGGCAATCGCCAATCCCCTGGTCAACAGTTACAAACGCTTAACCGGTGGTAAGGAAGCCCCCCGCCACATCGGCTGGGGCTTTGGTAACCGCAGCTCACTGATCCGGATTCCGATGGAATCCGATGAATATTATCGTTTTGAACTACGCGGTCCGGATCCAACCTGCAATCCTTATCTGACCTTTGCTCTGATTCTGGCCGCGGGACTGGAAGGGATTGAGCAGCAGATGGTCTTAATGGATGAATTAAAGCTTGGCGAAGATGAGATCAACCAAGACCCGGTGGCAGCCGATACCATCCAAGAACTGCCGATTACCTTAATCGATGCCGTGAATGAAATGGCAGCAGACCCGCTGATAAAATCGGTGCTGGGAGAAGAGTTGACCGAAAAATTCATCGAGTTGAAAAGAGCCGAATGGATGGACTATATCAAAACCGTTCACCCCTGGGAAATTGATCGCTACCTCTTAACGTATTAGCAGCATCATATTTAAATGAATAATATTTAAATGCATCATATTTAAAAGCAAAATATTCTAGGGCAGGAGGTGAAGGGGATGAGCAGCGTATTATTGGTATGTAAACAAGATGATGTCATCCGTGGTCTGGCGGATATTTTACGGCCGATGAATTTCCAACTGATTGACTCGGCCAATTCAGCAGCCGAAGGCCGGCGGAGACTTCAGGAAATTGAATATGATCTGGTGATCGTGAACACCCCTTTAGGCGATGAATTCGGAGTCGATTTTGCCGTTGATATTCTGGAAAAATATATGGTTGGGGTGATCCTGATCGTCAAAAGCGAACTGGTCGATCATGTTGAAGAAAAACTGATCGATACAGCAGCTTTTGTAGTGCCGAAACCGCTGAACCGGCAATTACTGGTTCAAAACGTCCGCTTTGTCTGTCAGTCGCGGGAAAAAATCCAAAGGCTGCAAAGTCAGAACCAGGCCTTGAAAGCAAAAATTGACGACCTCGGGATTGTCTATCGGGGAAAACTCTTCCTGATGGGGCATTTGAATATGACCGAAGATCAGGCCCATCGCTATATTCAAAAGAAGGCCATGGATATGCGAACATCGCCCCGCAAGGTGGCCGAACAGATAATCAAAACCTACGATAAAAAGTAAGATCAAGAACCATCTAAATTAAGAAATCTTAAGTTGTCTAATAATAATTGAAAATTTCATATTAGTTATGATATACTTATGTAAACAAATGAGTTGTCAATGAGATTGGCGGTTTATCTGAATCCTGTTTGGAGGAATATCAGTGACAAAAGGACAAATTGAAGCGAAAATAAGCGAGGCAATTAGTAAGTTTGAAATTGAACAAATGGGAAGAGGACCAGACAAAATCAGAACCATTATTTTTCAGGATTTGATTATTGTCAGGCTGACTGGTTTTTTAAGTACCTCAGAAAAAAGCCTGGCTCAAAACAAAGAGGGCGTTGAACTGATAAAAAAAGTCCGAACGGCCTTGTTTGAAAATGCTCAGGAATTACTGATTGAAACGATAAAATCGGTGATCGATGTCGAAATTATCAGCACCTATTCCGATGTTAGCACCAAAACCGGCGAAAAAATAATAGTCATTGTTGCTGATCGTGATATTGAAGAAGATTTAAAAAACGACGCTAAGTAATTGTATTATAATGATTGTAGTATAATGATTGAATGATAAGACTAAGTTAAAAAATCAAGTTGAATAATGAGTGTTGGAAGATAGCTTGAAGGGTTAGAAACCAGTCAAAAAATAAGCCAACAGCAAAACTTTTATAAAAGTTTTGCTGTTGGCTTATTTGTATAAAATCGGAGGTTAAAGTGATAGATAGAAAAATAATAAAGCGCTTAGATTCGCCATCAACCATTGGGGTTATCGGTGGCGGACAATTAGGCAGGATGTTGGTGCTAGAAGCCAAGCGATTGGGCTTAAATGTGATTGTGCTAGATCCCAAACCAAATTCTCCGGCTGGTCAAGTTGCCGATTTTCAAATGGTTGCTGAATTTGATGATTTAACCGCACTTAAGGTACTGGCGCTAAAAACCGATGTGTTGACCTATGAGTTTGAACATATTGATGTGGGATTACTAGAAATCCTTGAACAAGAGGGCAACGCCATCTATCCCGGCGCAAAAACACTGGCGATGATTCAAAATAAATACCGACAAAAATCAAGCTTGCGAAATATTGGCATTGACGTTCCCGATTTTCATCTGATTGAAAACCTGGATCAGCTGGTTGCGGCATTTGACCAGTTAGATCAAAAGATTGTCTTAAAAACGTGCACGGGTGGTTACGATGGCAAGGGCAGTCGCGTCATTACCGAGCGCTCTGAACTTGAGCAAGCATTTCTAGAGTTTAGCAAGTATGGTATGATGGCAGAGGAATTGATTGATTACGACAAGGAAGTTTCGATCATTTTTGCCATCAATCAGGATGGGATGAAGTTTTATCCGGTCGCTGAAAATATTCATCATCAGGGGATTCTGATCAATTCGTTTGTGCCGGCAAATATCTCCACTGAAGTTGAGCAGCGCATCCAGACAATCGCCGCCAAGATTGCCCAAGAAATAGATGATTATGGGGTTTTCTGCATCGAATTTTTTATTGACAGCAGGGCCAATATTTTTGTCAATGAAATTGCCCCGCGACCACATAATTCAGGTCATTATTCAATTGAAGGGTGTATTACCTCACAATTTGAACAGCTGGCGCGAATCATAACCGGGATGCCACTGGGATCGACCGAACTGAGATTGCCCTGTGCGATGTTTAACATCTTAGGCAGTGACGCAATAACCGGCAAATACCAGATCAGCGGGATTGATCGATTGATGGCGCTGACCGATTGCCACTTACATTTATATGGCAAGCCGGAAACCGGCGAATTCAGAAAAATCGGCCACCTAACAGCAATGGCTGATACGGTGGCCGCAGCAAGTATCAAAGCCAAAGAGGCCTTGAGCCTCATCAAAATAAATAGTCTAAGGAGTGTGTGTGATGAGAAAAATTCCCAGTAGCATGGCGACCCAACATCCTGATAACGCCAACCGTTATATTACCATTCAACAAGAACCCGACGAAGCCATAAAAGGACTGACCAGTCAGGATCAGGGCGGATTAGGAATAGAAGAAATAATGATTGATTTTGAAGGTAAATTGACACCCTATCATCAAACCTCGCAAATAGCCTTAGGTTTAATTGGTCAAGGGATCATCCCTGGCCAAACCGTGTCGATAACCCCGAGAATTCCCAACGCCAAGAAAGAACCGATCTTTAGACAACTGATGAGTATTATGTCACTGGTCGAGACCAACGTGCTCGCCTATCAGCAAACATCGGTACAGGCGATCACAGAAACCGTCGTGCCAATGGTCGAAACAGGGATTGAGCTGATCCACTTACAAGAACGGATTAACTCGGTCATCGAACTGGGCAACAAAAATTACGATGTTCAATTTCCGCTCAATAGCATTAAAATCATCCCGCTGATTGAAAGTGTCCCCGCCCTTGTCAATGTCGATCAGATTTTGGATGACTATTATCACAATTCAATCAGTAACGGAAATCGCTTTGATCATTTAAGAATCATGTTTGCCAAGTCCGATTCGGCGATGTCGTATGGCATGATGGCATCAGTGCTGGCGGTATTGATTGGCATTGATAAATCGCTGAAATGGGGGCAATTAAACAAGGTCGAGATTTCACCGATTTTGGGATGCGGTGCCCTGCCATTTAGAGGTCATTTCACCGCAGAAAATTTGGAACGGATCTATGAGACCTATGCCGGAGTCAAAACCTTCACCATCCAATCAGGCCTACGCTATGACCATGGCGAAGAAAAGACAAAAGCGGTTGTCAACAGTCTTAAAAACAATGGTGACAAACAGGGCCATCGAAATTTTTCGCTGGCAGATATTGAAGCGATGCAAGAGTGCATTGGGATCTTCACCAAGTATTACATCGACACCTTTGTAAAAACGATCAATATCGTCGGCCAGCTGGCAAAGTATATGCCTAAAAACAGGGATCGGCTGGCAAGTAAAAAATCAGGCTTGGAATATATTAGAGAAATTGCCAATATGCAGGAAATAGCTGATCTGGTGGCCGATCGGGATCTAAAAAATGAACTTTTGCAGATCAATACAAATGTCAAATGCACGGTGCCAAGAGCGATTTCTTTTACGTCGGCGATGTATACACTCGGTCTGCCGCCGGAGTTTGTCGGTATGGGCAGGGGCTTGCAAGAAGTTCAGGGTAAATATGGTGTGGATGGGATTAACAGACTAATCGATTTTTATCCCCAGCTGCGAGCAGATCTCGCCTTCGCGGCCCAATATGTCGATGTTGAGATATCCAAAGGAATTATTGATGAAAGTGCCCGGTTAGCTTATCAGAATGACTATAATCTCGCCTGTGAAATATTGGAGATAGAGAAGCTTGTTGATGATGAAAATGCCCTATATCATATGCTGATGAATTCGATCAAACCGATTATTGTCCACTTAATCGGCAAAGAAGAAACCGGTAAGGAACAGGAAGAAGAAAAAATCCTCAATGATTGGATCATAAAAATGGCGACAATCAGAGGTAGCCTGGGCTAACGCCGAGAGCTCATAAGAGCCCATCAACAATAAACGGGTCAGCAATGAATGGGAATGAAAGGAAATAGTGAAGATGATAGATAAAAATAAGCCTACAGCAGCGCCAATGGTGGCGATTATTATGGGCAGCAAATCTGATCTAAGGGTGATGAGTCAGGCCGCCGTGATCCTCGAAAAATGCCAGGTGCCCTATGAAATAAAGGTAGTTTCAGCCCATCGGACACCCGACCGAATGGTTGACTATGCCAAAAATGCCCAACCACGTAAGCTCGAGGTGATTATCGCCGGAGCCGGCGGTGCAGCCCATTTGCCAGGGATGGTTTCAGCCTTGACGATGCTACCGGTCATTGGGGTGCCAGTCAAATTAGCGGAATTGGATGGGTTGGACTCGCTGCTGTCGATTGTCCAAATGCCCAAGGGGGTGCCGGTCGCAACGGTGGGAATTAATAACGCCAGAAATGCCGGAATTCTAGCAGCCCGGATACTGGGAATAAAATACCCGGAGATTAGAGCGAGATTGGAAAGCTATCTGAGTAGTGAAAATAAAATGGTTGGTTATGATCTTGAGGATGAGTTACAAGAATATTTAGAAGCAGCAGAAAAAAACTAAAATAATAAGGCATCCAATGCTGCAAGAACGCCAATCAGATTAAGCTTATTGGTGGTGTCAAGGCTGAGCAAGAATCAACACAGATTATGGCAAAAAAGCTTCCGCGAATGATGAAAACAATATCATCGAAATTTTAAAAAAAAGATAGATCAATTCTTTTGACTTTATGTTATAATGCTATGGGTAAAAATGATCCAAAAGTGTAAAAATTAAAAGAGAATTTGAGTCATAGTATAGATAAGAAATACAGTTGTTCTGATTGTGTTTTCTGATCTGAGGTTGATGGAAGGAATGAGAATAGATGTCGATTTCTGTATTAGTTGGCGCCCAATGGGGCGATGAAGGCAAAGGCAAAATGGTGGATTATTTCGCCAAACAGTCTGATTTAATTGTTCGGTTTCAAGGGGGCGACAACGCAGGTCATACTGTTATTAATGATTATGGTATTTTCAAACTTCATTTAATTCCCTGTGGTGTTTTCAACAAAGACTGCCAATGTTTAATCGGAACAGGCATGGTTGTTAATCCCGACGTTTTACTTGAAGAAATGCAACAGATCATTGACGCTAATTTAAGCCTGGCAGGACTTAAAATATCGGCAAAAGCGCATATCCTGATGCCCTTTCATCAAAAACTCGACGAACTGATGGAAGCCAGCGGTGGCATCGGTACCACCAAACGCGGCATCGGTCAGGCCTATGCCTATAAAGCGATGCGAAAAAGCCTGCGCTTTGAAGATTTGTTAAATCTTGATAACGCTAAAAAGAAACTCGAAACGATTGTGCCGGTAGTCAATGACCACATGGCATCCTATCAGATAGAACCCTATACAGTCGAAGCACTGTTTGCCAAATGTCAGTTCTGGGCCGAAACCTTTGGCCATATGATTGTTAATCCGGTGGGCTACTTACATGACATGATTGACGCCGATAAACGGATTCTTTTTGAGGGTCAATTAGGCGCAATGAAAGACATTGATCTGGGGATTTTCCCCTATGTTACCTCGTCCAACCCGATTGCCGCCTTTGCTGCCGTCAGCGGTGGCTTTCCGGCCAAGAAAATCGATACGGTGATTGGGGTGGCCAAAGCTTTTTCAAGTGCCGTCGGCGCCGGTCCTTTTCCGACCGAAGAATTTGGTGGCACGATTGATATCCTCCGTGGTACCGGCGAAAAACCGGATGATGAGTTTGGCGCCCGCACCGGCCGGTCTCGTCGATTGGGCTGGATTGACATTCCGGTACTGAAATATACCCATGCGATTAACGGATACGATGAACTGGCCTTATGTAAAATTGATAAGCTCGATGATCTGCCGGAGATTAAAATCTGTGTCGATTATAAATTAGATGGAGAGCTGGTAAAAAGCTTTCCGAGCACCGAAGATTTAGGACGGGTCGAACCGGTTTACATCACCCTTCCCGGCTGGATGAGTGACACCACAAAAATTCGACGACTGGAAGATTTGCCAGAGAATGCCAAAAAATACATTAAAACAATTGAAGACTTGGTTGGAACGACCATCGCCTATGTTGGTGTTGGCCCGAACCGAGAGGACTTAGCAATTCGATAAATGTGCTAATTTGAAATACCTGGTTGCCTGCGATCAGGTATTTTTTGAAAATATTTAAAATGGAGGTAAACAATGTCTTATTACAAGCGAGATAAGCGAGCCTGGTTGGTGCTGTCAGATGGCAGTGTTTTTGAAGGCTATAATTTTGGGTGCGAAGGCACCACCATTGGCGAAATCGTCTTTACCACCGGGATGACCGGTTATCAGGAGGTGCTCACCGATCCCTCGTATTATGGACAGATTGTCCTGCAAACCTACCCCTTAATTGGAAACTATGGGATTAATGCGGACGATATGGAGTCAGAACGGAGCTGGATCAACGGTTATATCACCAAAGAATGGTGTGAAGAACCGTCAAATTTCAGGAATACCCACAATATTAATGAGTTTATGATTGAGCAGGATAAGATCGGGATTTGGGATGTCGATACCCGCGCCATTACCCGGGTAATTCGTGAACACGGCACCATGAACGGCGCCATTACCACCGAAGACATTGAGACCACCAAAGCTGCCCTGATGGAAAAAATCCGCGATTTTAAGGTGGTTAATCCGGTTCAGACGGTTAGCCGCAAAAACAAGGGCTGGTATTACAGCCAGGTTAACCGCGCTAATCATGTCGCGCTAATTGATTATGGCTACAAACATAATATCCTGCGGATGCTGCTGCGCTTAGGCTGCAACGTCACGGTGATGCCGGCCAATACCACTGTCGCGGAAATAAAGATGTTAAATCCCGATGGCATTATGCTGACCAATGGACCGGGCGATCCGGCCGAGAATGTTGAAATCATCGAAAACCTCAAAAAATTTATCAAATACGGCAAGCCCATTTTTGGGATTTGTCTGGGACACCAGTTGCTGGCACTGGCCATGGGCGGTCAAACCTTTAAGCTTAAATACGGCCACCGGGGGATGAATCAGCCGGTTAAAGACATCACGAAGGATCGGGTTTTTATCACCAGCCAGAACCATGGCTATGCGGTAGTGCCAGAAAGTATTTCCGCCGAAGTCGGTCGAGTGACCCATTTTAACCTAAACGACGGCACCTGCGAAGGGATTGAATATCCCGACATCCATGCCTTTACCGTGCAATTCCATCCGGAAGCCAGCGCCGGCCCCAATGATACCGGCTATTTATTTGAACAATTTACTGATCTTATGGAAAGGGGGCAACAAGGATGCCTTTAAGAAGCGATATTAAACGAGTCCTGGTGATTGGGTCTGGCCCGATTGTCATCGGACAGGCGGCTGAATTTGATTATGCCGGCACCCAGGCCTGCAAAGCCTTAAAAAATTACGGCCTCGAAGTGATCCTGATTAATTCCAATCCAGCGACCATCATGACCGATAAGGCCATGGCTGATAAGATTTATATTGAACCTCTGACCCTGGAAGTGGTAAAGCGGGTGATCCTACTGGAAAAACCCGATAGTGTGCTGTCGACCCTGGGCGGCCAAACCGGCCTAACCCTGTCGATGCAGCTGGCCAAGGAAGGTTTTTTAGCCGCCCATGACGTTAAGCTACTAGGCGCCAATCTGGAAACCATTGAAAAAGCCGAAGACCGTCAGGCCTTTAAGGATATGATGCGTGAAATCGGCGAGCCCTGTATTCCCTCTGAAGTGGTGCTAACGGTTGAAGATGCGGTCCGTATTGCCGCCTCCATCGGCTACCCGGTGATTGTCCGGCCGGCCTTTACCTTAGGCGGCACCGGCGGCGGGATTGCGGCCAACCAGCAGGAATTAGAAGAAATTGCCACCCACGGCATTCGCTTGTCGCCGATCCATCAAATTTTGGTTGAGAAAGGGATCGCCGGCTGGAAAGAAATCGAATTTGAAGTGATCCGCGATGCCAAAGGCAATGTCATCACCGTTTGTAGTATGGAAAACTTTGACCCGGTCGGGATCCATACCGGCGACTCGATTGTGGTGGCACCCTGTCAAACCCTCAGTGATAAAGAATACCAGATGCTAAGGACTTCGGCGCTGCGAATTATATCGGCACTGAAGGTTGAAGGCGGCTGTAATTGTCAGTTTGCCCTGAATCCGGAAAACTTTAATTATGCCGTGATCGAGGTTAACCCCCGGGTGTCGCGGTCGTCGGCACTGGCGTCAAAGGCGACTGGCTATCCGATTGCCAAGGTGGCGACTCAGATCGCCGTTGGTTTCTCACTTGATGAGATCACCAATGAGGTCACCGGCACCACCACCGCCTGTTTTGAACCGGCACTGGATTACATTGTCGTTAAGTTCCCCAGGTGGCCATTTGATAAATTTGTTTATGCTAAACGGACGCTTGGCACCCAGATGAAGGCCACCGGGGAAATCATGTCGATTGGCTCCAGTTTTGAGCATGCCATGATGAAGGCGATCCGTTCGATTGAATTGGGGATGGAAACCTTGACCACCGAAAAGTTGGTCGAGGCCAGCGATGAAGAGATCATGAAGATGCTCGGGGATTCCGATGATGAACGTTGCTTTGTTGTTTATGAAGCGATCAAGCGCGGGGTTGCCCTCGATACCATCTTTGCCATTACCAAAATTGACAAGTGGTTTTTAGATAAGCTCCGTCATCTGGCCGTGATGGAAAAAGATCTGGCTAACCTCGGTTTAACCGAAGAGCGGGTTCGGGTAGCCCGGGAAATCGGTTTTCTCGATAAAACGATTGAAGAATTATCAGGAGAAAAGATCAATGAAGCGCTTAAAACCTATGCTTCTTACAAAATGGTTGATACCTGTGCCGGCGAATTTACGGCTAAGACTCCCTATTTTTATTCAACCCGCGACAAAGAAAATGAAGCGGCCTTATTTATCGAAGAACATCCCACCGGCAAAGACCGGGTTTTAGTGCTTGGTTCCGGCCCGATTCGGATTGGCCAGGGGATCGAGTTTGACTATTGTTCGGTGCATTGTGCCTGGGCGCTGCGGGAAAAAGGCTATGAAGCAATTTTTATTAACAACAACCCGGAAACCGTCTCGACCGACTATGACACCTCAGACCGCCTCTATTTTGAACCGCTGACCAAAGAAGATGTCCGCTCGGTGGTCGAAACCGAAAAACCAATCGGTGCGATTGTGCAGTTTGGCGGCCAGACCGCCATCAAACTGACCCGTTATTTAGAAGAAATGGGAGTGCCGGTACTGGGCACCTCGCCAGCTAATATTGATGCCGCCGAAGACCGCGAAGTCTTTGATCAGCTGCTCGAATCCTGCCAGATCCGAAGACCCCAAGGCGAGACCGTTTATACCACCGCCGAAGCGGTCGAAGTAGCCGAACGCTTAGGCTTTCCAGTCCTGCTTAGGCCTTCTTATGTACTGGGTGGGCAGAACATGATCATCGCCTACGAGAGTGAAGACGTGGTAGAATATATGGATATTATCACCACCATCGCCCTGGAAAATCCAGTCCTGATTGATAAATATCTGATGGGCAAAGAAGTCGAAGTCGATGCCATCAGCGATGGTGAAAACTACCTGATCCCGGGAATCATGGAGCATATTGAACGAGCCGGCGTTCATTCCGGCGATTCGATTTCGGTCTATCCGCCGCAAACGCTTGATCAACGGACCCGCGATACCATCATTGACTACACCGGCCGCCTGGTCAAGGCACTGGATATTGTCGGGATGGTCAATATTCAATATGTAATTTATGAAGAGGAAGTCTACGTCATCGAAGTCAATCCCCGTTCATCGCGAACGGTACCCTATATTTCTAAGGTGACCGATATTCCAATGGTCAACATTGCCACTAAAATGATGCTCGGCGATAAGCTGGCTGACCTGGGTTATGCCCCGGGGCTCCACCCCGAAGGCGACTATGTGGCCGTTAAGGTGCCGGTCTTTAGTTTCTCTAAACTGCAGGACGTTGACACCCAGTTAGGACCAGAAATGAAATCGACCGGCGAAGTTTTAGGGGTCGCCAAAACTTTTGCCGATGCCCTCTATAAAGGCCTGGTCGCTTCCGGTCGCAGCATGGAACGGTCTGGCGGAGTCCTGCTGACCGTTAAAGATCGCGATAAAGAAGCGATTGTCGAAATCGGTCGCCAATTCCACGAAATGGGCTTTGTTATTTACGGAACCGTCGGAACGGCGCTGATCCTCAGCGAAAATAATATCCCCACCAAGGTAGTGCGCCGGCTGGCTGAAAGCAAGCCAAACATCGGTGATTTAATTGAAAGCGGTAAGCTCAACTACGTCATTTCGACCTCCAGCAAGGGTCGGATGCCCCATTATGACGATGTCCGGATGCGCCGAAAATGTGTCGAAACCTCAATTGCCCTGCTGACCTCCTTAGACACCGCTCAAGCGCTCTTGGATTGCTTAAAATCCAACCGCACCATGGCTGAGATCGACTTGGTTGACATCAAAAAAATTCAATAAATTTTTTAAACGAAATTTTTAGGCGCTTTTAAGAGAAGAACTTATTCAAGACCATTGAATAAGTTCTTTTTATTTGGTAGAATGAAAACAACTGTAAAGATCGAAAAAAATAAGTGAAGGGATAACAGAGAGATGAACATAAAGTCCAGAAAAGTCAAAGCCAGCTTTATAGCCCTTTTAACTGTTATTCTTTTTTTTATGCTGAGCTGGTACTATGTAGTATTGATCAACAACGCCTTAAAAAAGCAGACCTTATTATATTTGTCAGAGGTAGCCAACCAGGGAGCTAATCTGGTTCAAGGCAAGGTTGATAATGAGCTGGAAAACTTAATCACCGCCAGTAAGCTAATTGAAGCCAGCGGCAATTTTGATCAGACTCAGATGCTGCGCCTCGTTACCATGGCAGCCACAGAAAATCATTACAAGCGGATGGGGGTGGCACTGCTTAATGGCGATACGGTCACAACTGACGGGATGTTTTTAAATGTTTCAGAGCGAACCTATTTTCAGGAAGCCAGCAAAGGGAAACCAACCGTATCCGATACCATCATCGACTACACCGATGGAAAACTGATTAATGTTTATGCAGTCCCGATCTTTCGCGAAAACCAGGTGGTGGCATTGCTGTTGGCTTCGGCGGAAACCGAAAATTTCAAAAAGTACCTGGAAGTCGGCAGCTTTGCCAACCAGGGTTATTCTTATATTGTTAAGGCCAATGGCGATCGGGTGGTATCATCCTTACATGTAAACAGCCCCGGCGAGTTCGATAATATCCTAGAAACCCTGAAAAGAGCAGAGATCAGAGATGGCGACCGCTTAGAAACCATCACTGAAAACATGAAAACCGGCAAGCGTGGCAGCTATACCAGTTTTTATGGGGGGATGGAACGGCATGTGATTTACAAACCACTGGCCATTAATGACTGGTATTTGATGACGGGAGTGCCGACTAAAGTGGTCAGCGCCCAAACCAGGCAGATCAGCTGGTACTCGCTGATGCTGATTGTGGCCGACCTGCTGGCGATTACGCTGCTCTTTATGATTATTCTCTTTTATCAGAATCGCGCCAAAAAAAGGTTGGAGCGGATTGCCTATGTTGATGATGTCACAGGCGGCAATAACTGGCAGAAATTTAAGCAGGAAGCCAGGGAGATCCTGGAGGTGAAAAATCAGGGTCAGTGTGCGATGCTGACCTTTGATATTGACCGCTTTCGCTTTATTAATGAAGAATATGGCCATGAAAAGGGCGACCAGGTGCTCCAGATGGTCGGGAAGATCTTACAGGATCGGACGGCCAAGCTTGAAACCTATGCCCGGGTATCCGGCGATCATTTTGCGATTCTCTGTCTGTGTGAGGATCAGGATAAAATCACCCGGCGGATTAAAGAATTTATGGGCGTCTTAAATAGTGAAAGAGAAGCGATAGGTATTAAAGAACGGCTTTCCTGTCGCTTCGGTATTTATATTATTGAGGATCGCAATGGGAATCTTGATAAAATCAGAGAAAAGGCCAATATGGCGCGGATTGCCGCTAAAACCGCTGATAATCAGCTGTGGTTTTTCTATTCCGATGCCTTTCGCAAGAAAATTGGCGATGAAAAAGAAATTATCGATCAGATGGAAGATGCCCTGGCAAACAATCAGTTTGAGATGTATCTGCAACCCAAGTATAATCTGCATCTCAATGCCTATTGCGGCTGTGAAGCGCTGGTGCGTTGGCGGCATCCTGAAAAGGGGTTGATCTCGCCAGGTGAATTTATTCCTATTTTTGAACAAACCGGCTTTATCAGAAAGCTCGATATGTTTATGTTAGAAGAGGTCTGTAAACTGCTAAAAAGCTGGGAAGCAAAAAAATATCCGGAAATATCGGTGTCGGTCAATCTGTCGCGAAAAAACCTCAAGCAGAGCGATTTTATTGAGCGGGTTTTAAGCATTACCAATCAGTACCGCATCCATCGCGGTAGCCTGGAAATTGAGCTGACTGAATCGAGTATCTTTGAGGATGTCGACCGGATGATCGAAATTGGTCAGGCCTTCCAGGATTATGGCTTTAAAATGGCCATGGACGACTTTGGTTCGGGTTATTCTTCGATCAACCTGCTCGGTTGCCTGCCCCTCGATGTGATTAAGATGGATCAGGGCTTTTTTAACAGCCATCTCAAACGCCAACAAAATTATATCGTTGTTGAAGCGACCATCAATTTGATCAAAAAACTGGGCATGGGGGTCGTTGCCGAAGGGATTGAAACAAAAGCAGAGGTCGAGATGCTAAGAACCCTCGGCTGTGATATTATCCAGGGCTACTATTTTGGCAAGCCGATGCCGGTGGCTGAATTTGAGCAGCAAATTTTTAATAATGCCTGATCTTTGGGAAGAGGAAAATAATGGAAACTAAAAACATTCGTATCGGTGATATCTTAATTAACGCCGGCTTTATTAAGGAAGAACAGCTCCAGGAAGCACTGGCCTATCAAAAGGTCGACAAAAGCAAGCGGCTGGGGGCGATTCTGGTTGACTATGGCTACGTTACCGAGGCGCAATTGCTGGAGGCGCTGTCCAAACGACTCAATGTGCTGGTGCTGGATTTAAATGACACCGCCATCGATTTGGATGCGGCCGGAAAGATCCCCCAAAATATTGCCTTTAAATATACCCTGCTTCCGATTGCTCAAGAAAACAATCATCTGGTCGTGGCCATGAATGATCCGCTGGATTTTTATGCGATTGAAGATTTACGGCTAATTACCAATATGAACATCGATGTGGTGCTCTCAACAAGAGAAGTAATCCTTGAAGCGATCCGTAAATCCTATACTGAAATCGAAGCGAGAAAGGCCGCCTCGGCGGCCAATAAAACCGTCGAGGGCAGTAGTCTATCTTTTGTTGAGGATATTTTGACCAACGAGGGCGATGCGCCGATTGTCAATCTGGTCAATTCAGTCCTGTTAAAAGGTCATAATGCCGGCGCCAGCGATATTCATATCGAGCCCTTTGAAAAAGAAACGATTATCCGGCTGCGGATCGATGGCCTGATTGTTGATTATCTGACCCTGGCCAATAATCTCCATCAGTCGCTGATTGCCCGGATTAAGATCCTGTCCAATCTCGATATCGCTGAACGCCGGGTGCCCCAGGATGGCCACTTTCGGATCCGGATTGATGGTGTAGAAATGAATGTCCGAAGCTCCAGTATGCCGACGGTGTACGGCGAAAAAATGGTGATGCGTTTTTTAAGCATGAACGTACCACTTGATCATGCCGGTCAATTTGGCATGAATGATAGCGATTATCAAAAAATCCTGCAGATGCTGCAAAGCCCCCATGGGGTGGTTTATATTACCGGCCCGACCGGTAGCGGCAAAACCACCACCCTCTATATGATTCTGGAAATGCTCAGCCAGCGCAATGTCAATATTGCCACCATCGAAGACCCGGTCGAGCGGAATCTGGCCAAAATTAACCAGACCCAGGTCAACATTCTGGCCGGCTTGACCTTTGACGTCGGCCTCCGTTCGATTCTGCGGCAGGACCCGGATATCATCATGGTTGGTGAAACCCGGGACTCCGAAACCGCCTCGATTGCGGTGCGGTCGGCCATTACCGGCCATCTGGTACTGTCGACCCTCCATACCAACGACGCCGTTTCAGCGGTCGTCCGCCTTCAGGATATGGGGGTCGAACCCTATATGGTCGCCAACTCCTTAACCGGGGTAGTCGCCCAGCGTCTGGTTAAGAAAATCTGTCCCAATTGCCGCCAAGCTTATGCCGCCTCTGAGATTGAAAAAGGGCTGCTCGAAGAACCACGGCTGACCACCCTCTATCGCGGCCGCGGTTGCCATATTTGCAATAATACCGGCTACAAAGGCCGAACCGCCATCCATGAAATTCTGGCCATCGATAAGAATATCCGAACCTTGATTTCCCGGCGCGAACCGATCGAGGATATTTACAGCTATGTCGAAGAAACCGGTCGGCTGATCCCCTTGCGCAAAAGCGTCTCCAACCTGACCATCCAGGGGATCACCTCGATGGAAGAATTTCTTAAATTATCATATTATGTGGAATAGGGAGAAGAGTGATGACAAGTTTTTTAGAGCTGGTTAACTACGGCCGCCGCAACGATTGTTCAGATATTCATTTATCCCGGGAACTGCCGCCGGTCTTTCGCAAAAACGGCAAGCTTTATCAAAGTGATTTTGACCATAACCCGCAGATTATCGAAAACCTGATTTTTAGCCTGCTAACCGCAGACGAACAAAAGACCCTGGAGTCCGGCAAGGATCTCGATTTTTGCCATATCACCCCGGAAGGGCTTAGGCAGCGGGTCAACGTCTATAAACAACAGGGCAGCTATGCCGCCGCCATCCGCCTCCTTAACGATACCATCCCCAGCTTTGAAGACCTCAAACTGCCGCCGATTATCCGCAAGCTGGCTTCTGAGCCGCGGGGACTGATCCTGATTACCGGTCCGACCGGCAGCGGTAAGTCGACCACCCTGGCCTCGATGATTGACTACATCAATAGCAATCGGGCCGTCCATATCTTAACCATCGAAGACCCGGTTGAGTATAAGCACGAACACAAACGCAGCATTGTCCATCAGCGCGAAATCGGCGTTGACGCCAGCTCCTTTGCCCAGGCCCTGCGGTCTTCGCTGCGAGAAGACCCCGACGTCATTCTAGTCGGCGAAATGCGCGACTACGAAACCATTTCGGCCGCCGTCACCGCTGCCGAAACCGGTCATCTGGTCTTATCGACCCTCCATACCATTGGCGCCGCCAATACCATTGACCGGATCATCGACGTCTTCCCGCCCCACAGCCAGCAGCAGATCCGCACCCAGCTGTCCAGCATTTTGAAAGGGGTAGTCACCCAGCAGCTGGTGCCCCTGGCTGGCGGCGATGGCCGGATGGCCGCCCTGGAAGTCCTGATCGGTACCGATGCGGTCCTCAATTTGATCCGCGAAAACAAAACCCACCAATTGGCCTCCGTCATGCAAACCGGCGGCCGGGACGGCATGAAAACCCTCAACGCTGACCTGGCCATGCTGGTCCGGGACCAGAAAATCAGCTACGAAGTCGGCCTCGAATGGGCCAGTGATAAGCAGGAGTTTAATCAGTATTTTGGAAGATAGCAAAATCGTCTCAATTCAATTCGTCGGGGTTCGCTATTAGGTTACGCAAGACCACCAATTTCCGGTTTGTAGGGGCGGTTATCAACCGCCCGAAGGCAGTAAAGGTTGGCCACCAACCCCAGCCCCCAACACCAACGCCGATCATCATTTGTAGGGGCGGTCCGTGACCGCCCGCAACTCAGTAAAGGTTGGCGACGGCCCCCATTCACTGGCAACACTGCGGATAAATTAGAAATATATTCACAAAGCGAAACAATTAAAAATAGCAGACAAAATAATCATCCCAGGCCATTAAAAATCTTTAAAAAGATCATAGTTGTAACCATCTTGTAAAGTTTTAACTTGACTTTTAATAGCGTTTAACTTAAACTTTAGTTACAAAGAACATCAAACATAAAGGCATGGGCAGCTGAAAATCTGAGCCGCAAAGCGAAAGGGTCTAAGTCAGATAACAGCAAAGCGATCTCGCCGTTCATTTCAAAAACCCAAGGGTTAAGGCGCGAAAAGACTAAAGTAAAAACCATAACCGCCGATATTACATCTAAGAACCGCATCCCCTTGGCAACAAAAACCAAAGAAAAACAGGCTGCATGCAAAGCTACTTGGCTTTTCAGAGGCTTTCAACTAAAATTAAGTTTGAAATTAAAATAAAAGCAAATGTGAACATAAAGGCAAAGCAGGGGAAACCCTGTGACGCAAAACTAGAGGGTCTACATCAGCGGATTGGGTTAGCAAACCCAGCCAGACAAGACAGCCAGTTGCCACACGGTACAGTGTGGCTTTTTTTGACCCCAAAAGCCGCGGCAAGCAAATGATTAAGACGAAATAATGGATGCTATGAGAAAATAGAACCGTCTTAATAATAAATTTAATTTATAAATCATCTTCAGGCGCGGATGATCATATAGAGCTTAAGAATAAAAACAATAAGGAGTGGGAAAATGGAATTAATTAACAGCATACGGAAAAGTAGAAAAGGGTTTACCCTGGTGGAAATTATTGTGGTGTTGGTGATTTTGGCGGTGCTGGCGGCGTTTACGATACCGTCAATGATTGGTTTTGTAAATGAAGCGAAGAAGAAAGCTGCTATTGCAGAACAGAGAGAAATCTATGTAGCTGCACAGGCAGTAGCTACTGAATACTATGGAAAACATGGAAGTACAAATGGACTTGTAAAACTTGGTGTCACAGGCACTTTTCCAACTGCAAGTCCTACCGTTGTTAGTGAGTTAGAAGCTGTTAATTTAGGTTCTGTTGAAGTAGCTAAATTTCTAACAGCAAATAAAATAGCTGATGCAACCGCAAAGAAAGCTGCTCTTGCGTTAATACCAGATACAACTAAAGCAATGGGGAATTATGTAGATACAGATATTACTGCTGGAGTTGGTACAACAGGTACTAATACTTCAGCTTGGACTGTTTTTGTTGATGCCAATGGTAAAGTAACGAAAATAACATACCAGAAAGATGATTTAAAATTAGATGATTTAGTACCCAGTGCATCAGTGAAGTAATAAAATAAATCCCACACCCTATGCGCCATAGGGTTCATCTCCCCTTCCCAGGCGCAAACCCGTCATCGGGTTTGCGGGGATGGGGAGCTTTTTTATTTCAGGGCTCGGTTTAGACTAAAACCTCCATTGAACTGGCTAACCGCAGCTAATGTTCAGAAACCCCACTAGCAGAACTTTTCCAAACAATTAAGTTTCGAACAAAACATCCAAATTTTACACCAATTTAAGCCAAGTTTTCAAATAAAGTGATAAAATAAACCTGCATCATTTTAGCTCGCATTGCTTATCAATCCACAGCCAGTCATCTTTTCAAACCCTCGGAGGTCACCCTTGAACCCAATCAGCCAATACCAGTTTCCTCCTGAAAACAATCAACCCGTCGCCTTTGATCGGGGTTTTTCTTTAGCGGTTGTCATTATCCTGGCCTTTGCAGTGATGATCATCGGCGGCTTGGTCTTCAGCTTTCAAAAAACCACCGATGCCGCCAGTGCCAAGCTGGTTTATCTGGCCGCCCGCGCCAAAGCCATTGAATTTGCGGCTTCCGGCAACTACCGTGTCCCGGTTCAGGCAGACCTGCTTGAGCTAATCGGCGCCGAAGTCAATCAGAATGCCAGCATCACCGTGGTCGATGAGAACCGCGATGCCACCATCGACTATATTGTCTACCGCCGGGGCGGCCTGGTCACCACCTATTCCCCTGGCGATCTGGAAGCGGAAAGAGAAAGATAATAAGCACTTTTTTCAGAGCCGCCCCCCTGTGGGAAAGAGCCACGGCTTTTGTATGGATATTGATGTAGAAATCACGTTGATAAATGTTCGGAATAATGGTATAGTTGCATCTATATACCCGCATTGAAAATTGAGCGCGGATAATGAGGTGCAAAGAAATGGTTGAAAAAAGTAAAATAGCAAATGAATTTGCAAAGCATGGCGGCGTCCTTAAAACCTCAGAACTGAATGTGCTGGGCTTAAGTAGTCGACAAATAAAAAAGCTGGTTGATGAAGGTCAACTATCGAAAATTAAACAAGGCTTTTATGAACTGGCAGATGAAGTGAATCCCGAAGAAGTAATTATTGCGAGACTATTTCCGCAGGCAGTCATTTTTCTCGAGAGTGCATTGCTCCATTATAGCTATACGGATAGAATACCAACGGCCTGGCAGATCGCTGTTGATAGAGATAGTGAAAAAAGTCAGTATGATATCGAATATCCTCTGATTGAGCCATACTATCAGGATTCTAAATTTCTAAATATCGGGGTAGCGACATTTGAAGTGAATGGGGTTGAAGTTAGAATATTTAATCGGGATCGGACAATGTGTGATATTATGCGTTATGAAAAAAAACTGGAAAAAGAAGTATTTTCAAATGCCGTGATGCGATACATTAAAGACCCGCAAAAGAATATCAGGGGTCTCTTTGAATATGCTGACATATTTAATATCACGAAAAAAGTTCAATCACAGATCGGGAAGTGGCTATCATGAGTGCTTCAACT
>NZ_CAKMJU010000053.1:0-6654 GCF_927416815.1 uncultured Acetobacterium sp.
CAGTAATCATAAAGGCATAAGGAAGGATTAGACTTTGAGGGTTGCTAATCTGGTTTAGAGCGGTTTCAAGCGCATAAAAATCAAGCACACCAATTTTCTTGTAAATCATCGAAAGCATTTCCACCAATTCGCCCAAGTCCAGACCACATGCTTGCGCACTCTCAACCGCTCTTCAAAGTTTGATGAGCTTATTTGTTGAACAATTAAATTTGGTAGGCTCTAGAAAGTCTACACTGTTAAAAAATCAACTCCAGCAATGGATTGACTCTCAGGCCTCTTTTATAAAGGCTTTGTTTGGTCAATTAAGCTGGGAAAGTTGAGATATATATATTTTAATTGATTTTTTTTTATTTCTTTTAATTTCTTTCAATCTGTATTCTGATAATTTTCATGCTAGTCACTGAGTTAATCATCTGACTAAAATTCGATATTCAAAAAGAACGAAAATTCTGCTCGCCTTGCTGCAAAATTCTCGCTCTTAAATTCGGTTTTAATTAAATGCTCGTCTTAAATGTTCGTCTTAAAGTTCGTCTTAAAGTTCGTCAAACTAAATGTGCATCAAACGACTTAAATCTTACTCGCTACGTTCCCGGATAAAAAAGCGAATTGGGGTGCCAAAGAAATCAAAGGTTTCGCGGATTTTGTTTTCCAGGTAACGCTGATATGAAAAATGCACCAAGGTCATATCATTGACAAAAACCACAAATGTTGGTGGATTAATGGCCACCTGGGATGCATAATAGAGTTTTAGGCGTCGGCCATGTTTTGATGGCGGCTGTTTCATCATCACAAATTCGGCCAGTGCTTCATTGACCTTACCGGTAGTGATCCGTTTGGCGCTCTGGGCTTTGACATATTCAATGGTTTCAAATATTTTACCGAGTCGCTGTCCGGTTTTGGCCGAGATAAAGATGATCGGCGCATAATCCATAAATGACAGCGCATCACGGATATCATCTTCCATCTTCTTCATGGTTTTATTGTCTTTTTCAACGGCGTCCCATTTATTGACAATAATGATCGATGGTTTGGAGCGATTATGGGCAATTCCGGCAATTTTGGCATCCTGTTCGGTGACGCCCTGGGATCCGTCAATTAAAACCAACACTACCTGACTGCGTTCAACCGCGGCAATCGCGCGAACAATACTATAACGTTCAATGTCTTCATAGATTTTTTTCTTGCGGCGCAGGCCGGCGGTATCAATTAAGACATAGTCTTCCCCGTCGTATCGGACACTGGTATCAACGGCGTCGCGGGTGGTACCGGGGATATCGCTGACAATCAGCCGTTCTTCACCGAGTACCTTATTAATCAGGGTCGACTTGCCGACATTTGGTTTGCCGATTACGGCTACCCGGAGCCGATCATCCTGGCTCTCTTCTTCGTCGTAGTAGCGCTTAACATGGTTGATGATTTCGTCAAGAAAATCCCCTAAGCCTAAACCCTGCTCGGCAGAAATGGCCAGTGGCTCCCCGATTCCCAAGTTATAAAATTCAAAAACATTGTTTTCCAGGCTTTGGCTGTCGACCTTATTAACGGCCAATAAAACATCTTTTTCATGTTTGCGAATCATATTGGCAACTTCTAAATCCGAGGCGGTCATGCCTTCGCGACCGTCAACCATCAGGACAATCAGATCGGCCATATCAATGGCGATTTCTGCCTGAACCCGCATCTGCAAAAGAATGTCATCCTTGGTATGGGGCTCGATCCCGCCGGTGTCGATCAGGGTAAAATGGTGGTTTTGCCATTCGGCATCGGCAATGATCCGATCACGGGTCACCCCGGGGGTATCTTCGACAATGGCAATTCGTTCTCCAACTAATTTATTAAACAGCGTTGACTTGCCCACATTCGGGCGGCCAACCACTGCTACGATAGGCTTTGGCATGTAATTTCCTCACTTCATCTATATTCATTAATTTGTAATAGTATTTTATAATTAAACTTTGATAATATTTTTTTGTATTTCTTTAGTTGTCTTGCTCATTCACTCTAATTCAATTCTAAGCCTCTAATAAGGCTTGCAGCAGGGCTTCACCCGAAACCGCAACGCCCGCGATGGTCACACCAAGGGCTTGGCCTAAGGTTTCCAGGGTCCAGTCGTCGAGTAAGGTATCGGTACCGCTGCGCAGGGCATTCTCTGGCAACAGCAGCAAATCGATGGGATTTTTTTCAAACTGCGGTTTTACTTGCGCCAGGATGTCACAACCGGTGAGCAGCCCGGAGACGGTAATGGCTTCGCCAAAGAAATGGTTAGTAATCGGGAAAAGGCTAAGATCTAAGCGCGGATAATGCTGCTTAATCTCAGCAAGCAGATTGCTAAGAAAAGGTTCCGCCGCTCTTCCGGTTAGGAGCCCAATTCTTTTGCTAGTGGTCTTGACTGGCGACATAGCAGCGCTTGTTTTTCTTTGTGCTAAGCTTTCTGTGACCGAGGCTTTAAAATCGGCGATCATCCCTACCCCATTTTCAATTTGCGGAAAGCCGCTATAATAGTCGCTGTCGGGAATGGGTATTCCGGCCAGTAAAAAAAACTCGTCGCTGGGATAGACAAAGCCTTCGCCGTGTTTTGCTGCCATTTCATCGTGGACGGCATTAATCATTTCGAGCGTTTTTAAGGCATCCTCCTGATTAAAAAGACGCAAGCTTTCAAGACCCTGGCGATGCTCAGAAAGACCGACTGGGACGACTGAAAGGGACTGCAAAACCGGATAAAAGGCTTTTAAATCGTTGAGGGTCTGTGCCAGTTCAAGGCCGTCATTATAATCCGGCACCAGGACGATTTGTCCGTTCATGACAATGCCATTATCGTAAAAGCTTTCTAAATAGGACATCACATCGCCGGCAAAACGGTTTCTAAGCATTTTGATCCGTAACTCGGGATTGGTGGTATGGATCGATAGATTCATCGGCATAATGCGGTAGCGAATAATCCGATTGAGTTCATCGGGCGTCAGATTGGTCATGGTAATATAATTGCCAGTTAAAAACGACAAGCGTTCATCATCATCTTTAACATACAGGCTTTCGCGCATGCCCGTCGGCAGCTGATCGATAAAACAAAAAACGCAATTGTTCTTGCAGGTTTTGGTGCCAATCATCGCTTCGGGAAAGATGACACCCAGATCATCCTCGTATTCTTTTTCAATATCGAGTAGCCAGATCTCGCCATCTGCTTTTTCTATTTCTACTTCTAAGCTCTCGTCAGCGATCAGATAGCGATAATCAAGGATATCCGTTACCGGCAGGCCATTGATCGATAGCAGTATATCCCCCGCCGTGATTTCCATTTGATCGAGAATGCTATCATCCTCGACGCCGTTTATAATAAATTTTTTCAAGGTATCTCTCTGTTTCTTTGCAATTTAAAAACTGCCAGCAAAACCAGCCGGCAGTTCTCCTCATCTATTATATAATATTTTTGGAGAAAAAAAAACCTATTTAAGAATTTTTCCTCAGTTAAACAGTCTTTAACGGATCCATAACACTAATTTGTATTAATGAAGCGCTTAAAATGTATTTATTTCCCGATCGGACAGGCGACCACACAGAGGCCGCAGACCGCTCCCCGACCAATATGATGGAAGGCATCCTTCATATGCTGGCTGCAGGCATTGGCATCATAAAGGGCATTACGCGCCAGCCCTGGTGTCCACAGCTGTCCTTCGATGGCCAGCGCTGGGCAGGCACTGACACAGGCGCGGCAGGAACCGCAACCGCTTTGGGTAATTGGCTCGCCCGCAGCGACTGGGGCATTGGTTAAGATGGTCGCGAGGCGCACCCGCGGGCCGTAACGCTGATGAATGAATAAGGCAGAGCAGCCGATCCAGCCCATTCCCGCCAGCACAGCTGCGGTTTTGTGGGCAAATGCCCCGGTAAATGGATCATCAGGATCGGTAACTGATTGCGAAGCAGGAATCGCGACACTAGCGTAATTCTGGGCTTCAAGCGCCAATAAAATTCGCAGACTGATGTCATCAAGCAGCCGGTTAACACTGCGGTAATGGCTGAAATAGGTATGTGTTGGCGCGTCCTCAATCTGATTTAGAATACCATCAGAAAGCTTGATCATCACCGTGATGGCGTGATTATAGTGCATCCGTTTTTGGGCTGGCAATCGGCTTAAATCGGAGAAACCGATTTCGCTTGCGCCTAATGAATGGCCTAAATTGCGAATCATCAGGTTAAAATGGTTTTTTGACTGGGCGTGATTGCGGGTGACTTCTTTTTTCATTTTTTCCTCTTTTTTGGTTAGAAATAGGGATATTAAATCAGTGATATGATACAATGTTAGTAGCAAAACAAAGGTGGTGGGATTCATGCTCTTTAATTCTGAACAGCAGGCTGAGGATAAACTGATCATTCTCTATGTCTTAAAAAAAATCAAAACCTCATTAACCCGGGAACAGATCGCCTTGATCGTTATTGAAAATTTACAAATTGGTTATTTTGATATTCAATTATATATTGATGATCTGATTAAGGATGAATTTCTTTCGGTGTTGGATTATGATGGCAAGTCAGTGCTTACCTTATCCGCGATTGGTAAAGAATCACTAAAGCTCTTCTGCACTAAAATTCCGGCTTATATTACCGATATGATCGATCTTTATCTTAAGGAAAACCGCGAAAAGATCTTCAAGGAAGTAAAAATTACCGCCAACTACCAGAAATTAAGCGAAACCGATTATCTGATCGACTTAAAATTGCAAGAAAACAACATGGTTTTAATGGAAATATCATTAAATGCGCCGACATTAAAGCTGGCGTTGGATATCTGTAATCGCTGGAAAGAAAATACCCAGGAGCTTTATTCCTCAGTGCTTAAAATATTGACCTGATTGAAGACGCTCAAAATAATAAAACAGAATAAAAACCCAAGATCAAAAAGACTTCGGAGCATCGGAAGTCTTTTTATGATCGATCGTAGTTGATTACAGCTTAAGCGCTGGGTTTGCCGCATTTGGCGCAGAAACGCATCCCGGGCGCCAGTTTGGCACCGCAGTATTGGCAGAATATGGTCTTTGGTGGGGCTGGCAGCGCTGCTGAGGTGCCGCAATAGACACAGAACTTCGCACCGGGTGCGAGCTGTTGATCGCAGTTAGAACATTTTAGGACTTCAGGTGTTGCCGCAGCGGGGTCTTCTTTTTTTGCGGCGGGCATTTGGCAGCGATCCGCTGGTTCGTCTTTCTGAATTAGTAGCGACACCATCAGGTCGCAGGCTTCATCAATGGTCACCTAAAGTGATCGTCTTTGTGTTCATGAAACCTCCTGCTTAATTGAATTTTCTTTTGATTGCCCGTCGGACTTTTCCATCGATATCGAGTGTCAATTTATCGGTGGTATTAATATCAGCCTTGACCAATCGCTTGACTTGATCGTAACCGATTTTGCCACTTTTTGAAGGCTTTAAATTACTGAATGATGGGCTCACCTTGCCGATGATCTTGTCGGCTTAGCATTATTTATCACTTGCCGAGAAATCTATACCTCCATCCTCATGCGCTTATTTGAACAATTTCACTGTCCCCACATCATTTAAATGTTTCAGCAGCGAGAGCGCAATTGGAAATCCAAACAGACCTAGAACCCCCAGTAAATTCACACCTAAAAACATACTCATTAAAGCTACCACCGGATGAAGCCCCAGCTGTCCACCGACGATTTTTGGCTCTAAAATATTACGGATAACCGTCACAAAAACATAAACCAGGAGCAATCCCAGCCCAGTCTGATAATTTCCCTGAATCAGGGTGATAATTGTCCAGGGAATCATAATGCCGCCGGTTCCCAGCACTGGTAAAATATCAAAGATCGCAATAAAAAAGGCAATCAGGATGGGATTGTCAATCCCGACAATTGAAAGCCCAATCGAGAGTTCAACAAAAGTAATTGACATAATCAGTGCATAGGATCGGATGACAACAAACAAGGTATTAACAATATAGTTCTTTATTGTTTGGATAATCTCATTTCCTTTTTCAGAAAACTGCCTGAAAACAAAGGATGACAGCATCTCATAATCAACAGCCATAAAAAAGGTTGCGATCACCATCAATAAAATTCGTATTAAAAAAGTCGGCAAGGATCCTGCAAGATCGGATAAGAATGCTACAAATGCCAATGATATGCTGGTTACATTATCCCCTAAGGAATTGATCAGCTGTTCCGTCGCCGAATTCAAAACGTCAACAAGGGCAGCATCAATCAGAAAAACGGTCTGTTCAATCCCATCAAAGGTGGTCATCAGAAAAGGTCTGAGTTGATACTCATAGATGTCTGGTAATGCACTGCTCGTTTGCGAAATTATAGAGATCAATTTGACCCCCACCAACGACAATAGAATCCCGGCTCCACCATAAAACACCAGCACCAGAATAAATGACACCAGCTTATTGGGTAGTTTTGTTAATTCCGAAATCGCTTTGGCTGGCCCTTTAAGCAGATAAGCAATCAGAAAAGCCAAGATAAAAGGGCTCAACAATGATATTGCATACTCGAAAATTAGGTATACAATAGCCGCAACTAATAGAATATATACAGCATTTAAAATGAACTGTCTTTTTTTGTCATAAGGGGATTCCATCTATTCCTCCGATTTTTTCATCGAACACATCGTGGTCTTCGATTATCAGTAAAACCGCTCCTCAG
>NZ_CAKMJU010000054.1:0-2757 GCF_927416815.1 uncultured Acetobacterium sp.
TGGCAAAAAGTATTCAAAAGTTGCGCAGATGGTACTCTGTTAAAAAAGAGATTGGACGACCATCTGCTAATTAATAAAATTGTGTTGGCAAGTGCACAACTTTTCGAGACCAAACGCTAAACTTTTTGATTGACAAACACAGGCGATCTTCATTCTACCCTCCCGATATACTTTTTTAATAGCTGATTATCGATGATATGGTCAGCATTCACAGTGGCTTGACGTTAATGTTGGTTCAGCGTATTCCCATCACTCCTGGATTTCATCTAGCATAGACTTATCACCGCTGCGATAAAGAATATGCAGGAGCTAAACCTAAATAGCTTAACACACTATTTTAGCTGTTCCAACACAGTTTTTCTGGGATAAAAACCAAACCGCTGATAAAAGCTAAAGGCTTTCTCGTTACCAACCGCTACCGTCACAGTTTTCGTATGTGCCCCCATTTCATCCATCCAGGCAAGGGCATTGCTAAGCAGTTTCTCACCAAGCCCCAGCCCCCGATAATTCTCCAGCACATATAAGGATTCCATTTCAGCATCACCAGAACATTCAATCTGAGAAATGCAGTAGCCAACATTTCTGGCGGTTTCCTGATCAATGGCAATCTCAATGCGCATCTGCCCATTTTTAGCCTTCTGGAGCAGCTTTATTTTCCGCATTTCAAAGGTAAACTTATCATAGTGTGTTTTAAAATTCACGGCGGCGTCACGATGATGCTGGTTCAGTGCTTCCCAAAGCTCCTGGATCTCATCCAGCAGCGATTCATCACCACTTCGATAGATTATGGTTGTTAGCTGATTTTTTTGACGTTGCATTGGATTTTTCTCCTTATTTATGAATTGTTCGTTGGGATATGGGGCCAATAAGTTAAGTGTTCCTAATACTAGGCGTTAAATATGGCAAAACTCAGTTACAGTTATAACCAGACATTGGATTTCTCGTCCCCAGGGTTTCTTTCCACCAAGTTTCACGTTTAAGGACAAATTCATTCGCAACTTTAGCATTATAGTTTTCCAAAATTGAATATTGAAAATTGGCTTTAACATAGTCGAAACCATTTGAAAGAACGATTTCAAATAATTCTTTATTGCCGCCGTGCCCATTTTTAATGTAGTTTTTCCAACGCTGCAGTAGCATCCCATTATCACCTGTTGCCGAACCGACATACAATTTACAATTATTACAATCTCTGATTAAATAGACAGCCTTTTGATTCTCTAATGCCGCAACCCAATCTCGTTTATGACGATTGACAATTGTTTCCAATTGCCTAAATGATAATCTGACATTATCATAGCCGGGAAAATCATCCCCTTCAAAAACAGACGGTAAAATTTGCAACACTTCGAAGTCGTCAAAAATATCTGCCACATACCGACATTGACTTTGAAACTGCTTATGATATTTGATAAGGACACGGCCATAAAATGGATTGAATTTTTCAATTTCCACGCCGTTATAATTGATTCCATTTTTTATGTTGTAATCCTCGGTCACAATTTTAACAGTCGTCAGCAACCAAATGTCAGCACTTAATTTAAGCAAACAGATCGCTGTTTCGCCAACCTTGAATAAGCGTTGCTCGGTTCGCCAAAATAGCCACCGGTTATTAACGATATCCGGATTTCGTGTATACTCATCCATGGGATCTGCTATGCCGTTAAACTGATTAAATCGAACTTTGACCTTTTGCAAATCTTCGAATTTTAATAAGTCGCTTAATTTTATTATGCTTTTTTCCAACGCTGTCACCTCTTTATTCTAGAATTTATGAGTATTTCCTCAATTAGTGCAGCAAGAGTTTAATGACATTTTCCAGGATGGTTGTGGCCTTACTGTTTCCCGCTGTTCTTCTGGTCAAAGCAGGGCCAGATCAGACTCTTCTCCAATTTTGCCAGGTCGTACACCACTATATCCAATTAAAGCATCTTTATTCTCCCTTTTAATTGTCGCTGCGGATCTCATTTTATCATTTACAGGATCCTTTTTTCAACGACTTTCCTTAAAATAACCACGCCATTATTTCTGCGAAATTTTATTCATACATTATCTTGTGAGCTTTTTTTCGATTGACAAGTACATCTCCAGCCTGTACAATATAAAATATCAGATGATATGTATCGCGCGTTACATATCATGTCATACTTGTGAAAGGAACCCATCCCATGCCGCCTAAAATAAAAATCAAAGAAGACGCCATCCTCGATGTGGCACTGGAAATTACCCGAAAGTCCGGCATCGAAGGTCTCAATGCCCGAGAAATTGCCAAAATCCTGGGGTGCTCGATTCAGCCGCTCTTTCGGACATTTCAAAATATGGATAACTTAAAAACGGCGCTTTATCAAAAAGTTGGCGAATATTTTAATAGCCATATGCTGGCGGGTATGCATCACCCCATTCCCTTCTTAGGGATGGGCCTTGCCTACATAAATTTTGCCACGCAAGAAAAGAACCTCTTTAAGCTGCTGTTTATGTCCGAATCGATTGCTGTTGACAGCCCCATGGATATGATTTCCGGTGACGATAATCTAGAAGTGATTGAGCTGATTGCCGGAATGACGGGGTTAAACCACGACCACTCAAAAAAACTCTATGTCGACATTTGGCTTTTAACCCATGGGATCGCCGCACTGGTGGCAACCAATCATTGTCAATTCAGTCATCAAGAAATTGAAACAATTCTAATGGATGCTTTTAAAGGTTATTTAAATTTATTTACCAAGAAAGAAGAGGACCAATCATGAGACTATTTTT
>NZ_CAKMJU010000055.1:0-3175 GCF_927416815.1 uncultured Acetobacterium sp.
AGGCCCTGTTATTGCCGCCCTTAATAAAATGGGGATTCCAGCCACAAAGCGTCGGACCAGCGATATCGCCATTGGCGAACAAAAAATATCGGGCTCGGCTCAGACTGTAAAAAAGGGACGGGTGCTCCATCATGGCACCTTATTATATGATTCGGATCTTAGTCTTTTAAAAAATTTACTAAAGACAAGTGCGGGAAAGATCACATCTAAGTCGGTAAAATCAGTAAGAAGTGATGTGACCAATATTAAAAAGCATTTAACCGACCAAACGATGAGCCTGGAAACCTTTAAAAATAAATTTCTGGTAACCCTATTTCCGGATGGTGTCGAAAAGGTAAGCTTGACTGAGCAAGACATTGAGGCGGTTGAAGCACTAGTGAATGAAAAATACTCCCGCTGGGAATGGAATTACGGACAATCGCCAAAGTTTTCATTTGAAAAGGCAGCTGCGATTTTAAATATGAAAGGAAGGGAAATACATCTCACAGTTAAGCTGGAAATAAATAAAGGTAGCATCGCCAAGGGTGAAGTGAGCGTTGATGGTTTGGAAAATACTGAGTTGATTGAGATTCTTACCGGAGTCAGATATGGATATAATGAAATCTTGCACCACTTGGAAGGATCTGAGTTTGCAAAAGACAATGAGTTGATGGCCGATTGCCTAACCGATTGTTTTATTTAAAGATAATACTTAAAAGATAATACTTAAAAGATAATACTTAAAAGATAATACTTAAAAGATAATACTTAAAAGATAATACTTAAAAGATAATACTTAAAAGATAATACTTAAAAGATAATACTTAAAAGATAATGCTTAAAATAAAAAGTGTAAAACGTTACCGACAAGGAGGAAATTAAGATGAAAAAAAACATTCAAATGCCAAAATTAAGCGAACAGATGGAAACCGGGGTGTTGGCGGCCTGGAACAAGGAAGCCGGAGATGTGGTAAAAAAGGGCGAAGTGCTTTTCGAAATTGAAACCGAAAAGGTCGTCAGTGAGGTCGAATCGATGGAATCTGGGGTTTTGAAAGAGGTTTTTTTTGAAGCCGGCGATGAAATCAAGGTCGATGATATTATTGCCGTCATCGACTGTGATTGATCAAGAGGCCAAAATGGAAAAGAAACCAGAATGGTTAAAGGTTAGCTACAACAAGGAGGCGGTGGAAGAAGTCAGTGGACTGATGGCCAAGTTAAAGCTGAACACCGTTTGCAAAGAAGCCAATTGCCCAAACCTGGGTGAATGCTATAAAAAACGAACCGCCACCTTTATGATCCTGGGGAATATCTGCACCCGTCACTGCCGCTTTTGTAATGTCGGCAGCGGAGTAGTCGAAGCAGTGGATCCCAAGGAACCCCAGCATTTAGCAGAAGCTGTCAAGGAACTGGATTTAAAGCATGTGGTTATCACCAGTGTTACCCGCGATGATCTGGCAGATGGTGGAGCCGGTCATTTTGCCGATACCATTAAGGCTGTGCGAAAGTTAAACCCGGGAGTGACCATTGAGGTGCTGATTCCTGACCTGCAAGGGGTTGAGAAACACCTGGATATTGTTATAGCAGCCAAGCCGGATGTAATTAATCATAACGTCGAAACCGTTCGGGAACTTTACCCGGAGGTGCGGCCAGAGGCGGACTATGATCGTTCCATGCAGGTGATTCAATATGTTAAGACAAAGGCGCCCCAGATCAAAACGAAAACCGGGATTATGGTCGGTCTGGGGGAAACGGAAGAACAGATTTATCAGGTCATGGATGATAGCCTGAAAGCTGGCTGTGATATCTTTACAATCGGTCAGTATCTGCAGCCATCATCAAAACACATTGCAGTCAAAGCCTATGTGACCCCGGAAAAATTTGAAAAGTACAAAAAAATTGGCGAAGCGAAGGGCTTTCACTATATTGCCAGTAGTCCCCTGGTGCGCAGCTCCTACCGGGCGGAAGAAGCACTTGAAGGAGGAAAAAGCTGATGATTTATATCGAAAACAATTCCACCGATCCCTTTTTTAATTTTGCTCTGGAATACTACCTGATTACCGAAAAGCAGCTGCCAGAGGATCAGGTCTTTATCTTTTGGCGAACCGAGCCAACCCTGATGATTGGCAAGTATCAGAATACCATCGAAGAAATCAATGTGGACTTTGCCCAAAAAAATGGGATTAAGGTGGTGCGACGGATCACCGGTGGTGGCACTATTTATACCGACATGGGGGGCTGGCAGTTCAGTTTTATCACTAGCGGTCTGGCAGAAACCATCGATTTCAATAAATACATCGGCCCGGTGATAGAGGGACTTAAAAAACTCGATGTTCCGGCCGAATTCAATAGCCGAAATGATCTGGTTATCCACGGCAAAAAGTTCTCTGGCAACGCCCAGTGTATGTTAAACGGCTATACCCTGCATCATGGATCGCTGTTATTTGATACCGACTTTGAACAGATGGTCAAATCCCTGACCGTCGATGATTACAAAATCATTTCCAAGGGCATCAAATCCGTCAAGGAACGGGTCACAAATATTTCAGAACATTTGACAAGGCCGATCGATACCGATACCTTTAAAAAGCTGATGGTCGAAAGCATCATGCAGGGTTCGGCGGCTGAATATAAACTCACAGCGGCGGATCGGGAACGGATCGAGGCCATTGCCAAAGAAAAGTTTGAAAGCTGGGAATGGAATTATGGTAAATCGCCTAAGTTTAATATTACTAAAACCGGCCGCTTTGACGGCGGGAAAATGGAGTTTAAACTGGATGTCAATCAGGGCAAAATCACGGACTGTCATATCTACGGTGATTTTTTTGGAACCATGGACATCACGGTTCTCAGCGATACCCTCATTGGCACGGCTTACGAAAAGGAAAGTATCAAAAAAGCCATTGCAGCCTGCGACATTAAACAAGGCTTTTACAACATTAATGTCGATGAACTGGCTGACATTATTTGTTGATTTATAACGAGAACGCAATTACCCCATCTTGTCATTGAGGTGGGGCTTTTTTATGCCAGTGCCGCCGCCGAATGTCAGCCCTGAAAGGTGCCATGATGGAGCACCCGTCCCTTTTTTACAGTCTGAGCCGAGCCCGATATTTTTTGTTCGCCAATGGCGATATCGCTGGTCCGACGCTTTGTGGCTGGAATCCCCATTTTATTAAGGGCGGCAATAACAGGGCCT
>NZ_CAKMJU010000056.1:0-82714 GCF_927416815.1 uncultured Acetobacterium sp.
CCCTTTTTTAAAAGATGGTGATCAAAACTGTCGATAAAGAATACAGTAGTACCGACAATTGTTACATCATGTTGTTTGCGTCAGAGCGGACACAGCAGAGCCTGTCCGATTCTGCGCGAAGGCAACGAGCCAATCACAAGCTTGCTTGTAGTTGGCGACTGCCCGCGACCAATGCGAAAGGAGCTTAGCGGATTTCGCATGGTGCAGCAAACAACAGATTAACAATTGGTCGGTTCGGTAGCCCTACGGTAACCCTTGTTATACGGTCATCAGTCCTACTTTTTTACGCACCTTTGAGAGGGTTCTCCAGGCAATCTGGGAGGCCTTTTCGGCGTGCACATGCATGATCTGCTCCAGATAAGCCTTTTCGCCCAGCAGCCGATGATACTCATTTTGAACCGGCAAGAGGGTATCAGCAACGGTTTCGCCGACGGCCAATTTGAAATCGCCATAGCCCTTACCATCAAATTCGCGGGTGATCTCTTCCAGATTTTTTCCGGTGGCACAGGCATAGATTTCCATTAGATTAGAAACCCCAGGCTTTTCTTCGCGATTGTGATAAACGGCCATATCTGAATCGGTGACTGCCCGTTTAAACTTTTTGACAATCGTTTTAGAGTCGTCCAGCAATGAGATATATGCATTGGCATTTTCATCCGACTTGGACATTTTCCGATCCGGTTCCTGAAGACTCATAATACGCGCCCCAGACTCGCCAAAATATGCTTCCGGCACCTTAAATACATTGCCAAAATTTTGATTAAAACGAATCGCAATATCCCGAGCCAGCTCAACATGTTGGCGCTGATCATTGCCGACCGGGACTAAATCGGTTTGATAAAGAAGAATGTCGGCGGCCATCAGCACCGGATAGTCAAAAAGCCCAACCCGGATGTTTTCACCCTGCTTTTGGGATTTATCTTTAAATTGGGTCATCCGGCTGAGTTCCCCCATATAGGTTGAACAATTTAAAATCCAGGCCAGTTCTGAATGCTCCGGTACCATCGATTGCACATAGAGAATCGATTTTTCCGGATCAATGCCCAGGGCTAACAGCAAAGCTATCGATTCATAAGTCCGTCTGCGTAAGTCGGCGGGGTTTTGGGGCATTGTGATGGCATGCAGATCGACCACGCAGAATAGACTGCGATAGTCTTCCTGCATTTTTACCCAGTTTTTCATCGCGCCAAAGTAATTTCCGATCGTAAAGGTTCCCGACGGCTGGATGCCACTGTATACTATTTTTTTTACTGGTGCTTCGGTTGTCATATTTACTCCTTATTTTAATGGCAGTTGATTCGTTAAAGCACTAGCAACTGCCAGAATTGCCTTTTTATGTATTGTAAAACTTTAGGATAATTTCAATTGTGTCATTTCCAAGGCATCACAATCGATTTCTAATTCTTTAATCATTCGCTCAAAAATATCATAATCGGCAGTAGTCAAAATCTGGGTTCTCCCTAATTCTTTCTGGGTATTATAATAGTTAAAATCCGTCAGATGTTTGTTCAACTGCCTGACCAGGCCATTGGCCGGGTTAATCAGCTCAAGCTCCGGGTACATCTGCCGGATCGTTACCGCCACAATCGGAAAATGGGTACACCCCAGTAACAGTTCTTCGATGATGATCCCTCTCTTGATGCCTCTTAATAAAATCGGTTCGACCGCTTCTCTGATATTATTTTTTAAAATTTTTAAATCACCCTGGCCATCGTTTATGACCTTGGCGAGGGTATGGGTTCCCTGGGCTATATACTCGACATCGCGGGTCCAAAGCTCTAGTTCCTTTTCATAACCACGGTTTTTAACCGTAGCCGTGGTCGCAATCAGCCCAACCAGACCGCGATCACGCCAGTTCAGGGTTTCCTGTACACCGGCTTCGATGACGCTAAACAGTGGCACCTGGGCGCTCAGTTCGACAATCAACGAAGAAAGCGTATTACAGGCTAAAACCACGGCTTTAACCCCCCTATTTTCCAATTCACTGATAATGGTATTGGCCAACAGGATCAGCTCATCATTTTCGCGTTCACCATAGGGCATTCGCATTGAATCACCAAAATAGAGATAATCTTCATTGGGCAGTCGCTGCTGGAGTGCTTTTAGCACGGTAAAACCGCCGATGCCCGAATCAATGACACCAATTGGTCCATTGTGGTTCATCAGCTTACTGCTTTCCTGATTGATCACGAAATACGATTCCTTTTTCCTCACTCATCTCATCAATGATTGCCAATGATTCCAGCGCGATTCCCTGTTGACGGATTAATGCTCCGCCCTCCTGAAATCCTTTTTCGATGGCAATACCCACCCCCACCAGGGTAGCACCGGCCTGATTGATTAACTCGATTAAAGCTTCAGCCGCCTTCCCATTGGCCAGAAAATCATCGATAATTAAAATACGATCGGTTGGACTTAAGTATTTTTTTGAGACCATAATTTTATAGGCTTGCTGTTTGGTATAGGAATAGACATCACTGGAATAGATTTCCTCGTCTAAATTGAGTGACACATACTTTTTCCCAAAAACCACCGGACAATAGTCAAAATATCTGGCCGTGCTGGTCGCAATGGCAATCCCTGATGTCTCAATGGTCAGGATTTTATTGACTCCCTCTCCGGCAAAGCGTTTGGCAAAAGCCTTTCCCATTTCTTCAAACAGCGCTACATCCAACTGGTGATTTAAAAAAGAATCCACCTTGAGGATTCCCTGGCCTTTGACACGACCTTCTTGTCTGATTTTTTCTTCTAATAATTCCATTGACTGCTCCTTCGTATCCTAATCGAATTATTATAACATACTCTTGTGGATAAAGAAAAGCGGGAATTTCTTCCCGCTTTCATTCACTCAATCTGATTATTCTTTTTCTTTTTGTGCTGCGGCGATGACTTTCTCCGAAATAACCATCGGAGCTTCTTCATAGCGGACAAATTCCATCGCGAATTCGCCTCTAGCCTGGGTCATCGAGCGTAGCTCGGTGGCATATTTGAACATTTCTGCCAGCGGTGCTTCAGCTGAAATGCGCTGTTTTCCGCCTGATGCTGATTCCATTCCCATAATTCGACCGCGTTTTTTGTTTAAATCACCCATGATGTCACCCATGTATTCTTCGGGGACGGTGATGTCAATATGATAGATCGGTTCTAAGATCACTGGAGTGGCTTCTTTCATACCTTTTCGGTAAGCTGCTGTGGCAGCCATCTTAAAGGACATTTCGTCGGAGTCAACAGCATGGTAGGATCCGTCATAAAGTGTTGCCTTAACGCCGGTGACCGGATAGCCAGCCAGTACCCCTTCTACCATACATAATTCCAGACCTTTTTCAACGGCTGGAATGAAGTTTCTGGGAACAGCTCCACCAACAACCTTATCGACAAACTGGAATGGTGCATTCGGATCAATGCCTGGTTCAAAATCAACCCAGACATGGCCAAACTGACCGCTGCCGCCGGATTGTTTTTTGTGTTTTCCTTCAGCAGTTGCTTTTTTCTTGATGGTTTCCCGATAGGGTACCTTCATATCAACTAAATTAACGTCAACCCCAAACTTCTGTTTTAACTTCTGAGAAATAATTTCCAGATGCATTTCACCTAAACCTGATACCAGGGTTTGTTTGGTTTCCTTATTACGGCTTACTGTCATGGTTGGATCTTCTTCCACCAATCGATGCAGGCCGGTGGCCAGTTTATCAATATCGGCCTTTGTTTTCGGCTCAATCGCCATTGCGATAATTGGTTTTGGTAATTCAATTTTATCGAATACAATCGGTGACTTGGCGCTTGTTAAGGTATCGCCAGTAACTGTATCACTCAATTTAGAAAAGGCTCCGATATCTCCCGCTTCCAGTTTTTCAACCTCGATCTGTTTGTTTCCGCGAAGAACGTAGATATGATTCGCTTTTTCTTTGACTTCCTGGGTGGCATTATATATTTCCACGGAATGATCTAAAACCCCTGACATCACTTTAAAAATTGACAACTTGCCTACATAGGGGTCCGCAATGGTTTTAAATACTAGTGCCGAAAATGGCTCATTGTTTGTGCATTTCCGTTCGATTTCTTTTTTATCGCGGGGATCCTTACCGACCTCAAATTTTCCTTCTCCTGGTGACGGAAGATACTCAATAATCATATTTTCAAGGGTTTCAACACCAATGTTCAGGGTTGCTGAGGTACACAATACTGGCAGCAACTCGCCGTCAATAACGCCTTTGCGAATACCACTGTGAATTTCATCCCGGGTTAATTCTTCGCCTTCAAAATACTTATCCATCAGGGCTTCGCTAGTTTGAGCCACTGATTCCATAATCATGTCTCGATAGGGTTCTAATTCTGCTTTCATCTCTTCTGTGATGGCTACATCAAAACAACGGTTATCTTTTCTTTGGCTACCGGTCATATCAACGATGTTGACAACACCATTCATCGCTTCACCTTCACCCATTGGTAACTCAAATGGCACAACCTTATTGCCAAAGGTTTCTTTTAATTCGTCCATGACCTTTGCAAAGGTAGCATTTTCTCTGTCCATTTTGTTGACAACGATAAAGGCCGGAATATTAGCCTTTTCTAAAAGTTCAATGGCTTTTTCAGTTCCAACCTGAACGCCTGACAGCGCATCGACAACGATAATCACTGCATCGGCTACTCGAAGTGCCGCGTAGGCATCGCCAATAAAATCAAAATAACCTGGTACATCAATAAGATTGATCTTATGTCCACCAAATTCTAAAGGAATAATAGCTGACGAAATCGAAAACTCTCGTCTCTTTTCTTCTGGATCAAAGTCTGACAGGGTATTCCCCTCGTCAATTTTTCCCATACGATCAACGGCACCTGCATTAAATGCCAATGCTTCAGTCAAGGTTGTTTTTCCGCTCCCACCGTGACCTAGTATAAGAATGTTACGGATGTTCTTTGTTGGATACGTTTTCATGCTGTTTCCCCCTCGCTTATTTTGCCAATGATTTAATTTGTTTTTTGGTATAAGGGTATTTTATAATATTTCCAAAGAATAATCCACAAAAAGATTTATTATAGATCCTCTTTTATCTTTTTCATCACTTTTTTCTCGATTCGCGATACGGTCATCTGAGATTTATTAATAAATTCAGCTACTTCTTTTTGTGTCCTGCCCCGAAAAAAACGTTGTTCCACGATAATCCGTTCAACCGGATTAAGTGCTTGAATTTTCTGCTTTAATAGGTCGATGTTCTCGACATTTTCCATGTTGCTGTCGCGGTTTCCCAAAAGATCCATCAGACTGACCTCCTGGCCATCCTGATTACTTTCGTACTCCATTGACAGGGATTTCGGATAATAGGCATTGCTGCTATCCATTGCCTTAATGATACTTTCCTCAGAAATTTCTAAATAAATAGCAATTTCAGTGATAGTTGGTGATCGCATCAGCTTGTGTTCAAGGGTTGTCCGGGTTTGGTTGATCTCACGATTGAGATCCTGAACCTTCCTTGGAATTCGGATCAACCATTCACGATCTCGATAATAACGCTTTATTTCTCCAATAATTGTCGGTGTCGCAAAGGTATCAAATTCATAACCTCTGCTAACATCAAATCGCTCTACCGCGTACATTAAACCCAGGCAGGCAACCTGAAAAATATCCTCATTATCGCCATTTTTATGCCCGTATTTTCGGGACAAAATTTTGGGGATGTATAGGTAATTTTCAATAAGCAGGTCTCTTAAGTCACGATCTCTTGTCTCTTCGTACTCGGCAAATAATTTTTTGACGTCTTCTTTACTTATTTTTCGCTCATACTTCATGGTTCGTCGATAGGTTCTTGATCATGGTAATTGAGGTTCCTGATCCTCGCTCACTAATAATTTCTACCCTATCCATTAGTGATTTGATGATAAACAAACCAAAGCCACCTAATTGTTTGCCATTAAGATCCGGCATCGCCACTTCCTCTGGTTCAAAACCAACGCCTCGATCCGTTACCGTAAAAACCAACTTCTGATTCTCGACAATATAGGTTAAATCGTAACTTGTATCTGGATTCTTACTATGGTTCAAGGCATTCGTACAGGCCTCAGATACAGCAACCTTCAAATCTTCCACATCGCCAATGGAAAAACCCATATTGTTTGCTACTGATGCTATTGTAAGGCGTGCTAAGCTGACATATTCTGGTTTTGTCGGCAGTGTCAGTTTTATCCTATCCATTCTTTTTCCCCTTCTCAATTTGCTTAGTTAGCTGGATTGTCTACAATTTCGATTATCTTATCGACTCCTGTAAGCGATAACAGCTTTTTGATATTGGGTCGCGGATTCATCATAATAATCTTTTGTCCCATTTCTTTGGTTTTATTTCTTAACTCAATTAATACACTCATGCCGGTGCTATCCATATAGGATAACTCGGAACAATCTAAAATGATTTGCGTTGCCTGAGTCTGAATTTCTTTTTCGATTGACGCTCTGAAATTTTCAATAGAATAAATGTCGATTTCGCCTTTAATACTGACCATACTTGTTTTACCCATTCCAATTATGTTATTGCTGTTCATATAATCTCCATTTCACAATTAATCTGTTTAAAAAAAGCTAATTTTATTGATAAAGCTTTTTGTCACAGGCGCTCGCTAATCGGCCTTTTCATAAATCCAAAACTAGACCCAATGCGGTGATTACCATCATTGGGCCTAGGGCTGTAAATCCACGGCCTATACCTTATTTTTGCTATTCTTTTTTTGAAAAACTTCCAAGCCTCTTTTTAATACCGCTGTAGCTTTTACAACTGGATCAATAACATCACGTTTGATGGTATTTAACGCGACTTCAACCTCATCCACCATCATGCTGGACTTGTCAACGATATGGGCAGTTGATTTAGTTATGCCATCAGCATTTTCCATAATACTGCGAAGCGCCAGACGATTGTCCTCCATCAGCTTAGTGGTTGTGTCAAAGGTTGCTGCCAGACTCTTAAGCAGCTTAACTAAATAAACCGTTCCGACCACAAAGGCTACTCCTACTAATAGCAGTGCCAGTTCCCATAAGCTAAAATTTAACGTTATCATTTATAACATCCAATCCTTACGCTTCTTCTTTATCAGCAACTTCAACTTCTTCAGTCATTTTTGCATCTTCTTTTTCAAGGGCTTCCAGTTCTTCGTTTAAATCAGCAATATCCTGTTCAACTTCATCCTGAATTTCCTGAATCTTACTTTCAATCTGGTTTTTATACTCATTAACGCGTTCAGTAAACTGTTCTTGCATGTCCTGGAATTGTTCTTTGAGATTTTCACCATATTCTATAGCTTGATCATAGGCATTGCCCAGGGCTTCTTCTGTGCCTTCGGCCAATTTTTTTCGAGTTTCATCACCTGCTGCCGGTGCTAATAACACGCCTAGTGTTCCGCCAATGATGGTTCCTAGAAAAAGTCCGCCAACAAAATATAATTTGTTACTGCTCATTTTAAATTCCTCTACTTTCATTGTGATATATACTACATTTTACCTCAAAACACCCTTAATTAACAGTCATTTATTTTATTTTTTATTTCAAAGAAACTATTCGCCAAACTTATCATTGATTAATTGTACCAAGGCATCCACTGCTTCGGCTTCATCATCGCCTTCAGCCTGAATTTCAATCGTTGTGCCCTGAGAAATCCCCCCTGCCATAATGCCCATAATACTTTTCGCATTAATTGAGTTTCCCTCTTTAATCACAAATATCTTAGACTTGAATTTACCGGCTGTTTGTACAAACATTGATGCCGGTCGGGCATGTAAACCCGTCGCATTTAATACTGTCACTTCTTTTTTTACCATTGTAATTCCTCCTAATGATTTTCTCTAAATATCTAAATTCAATTTTTTCATTGATTTTTGAACAAAATCCATTATTTCCTCACCGGTTTCCATATTAAGAGCAGCATCAGCTATTTTTTTTGCATCTTCATAAGTGACACTGCGAATGATCTTTTTAATCTGGGGAATTGACAGGGCACTCATGCTAAATTCATAAAGACCCAATCCCAACAGCAGTATCGCCGCTAACGGATCACCTGCCATTTCACCGCACATTCCGGTAAAAAAGTTATCTTTCTTGTCGGATGTTGCCGTAACCTGCTTAATCAGACGTAAAATCGCCGGATTAAAGGGATCGTAAAGATAGGAAACTTCCTGATTCATTCTGTCTACCGCCAGGGTATATTGACAAAGATCATTGGTACCAATGCTAAAGAAGTCGACCTCTTTGGCAATGATATCGGCAGCAATGGCGGCTGATGGTATTTCAATCATCACCCCAACCTTGACAGTCTTATCATAGGGCAGCTGTTCTTGATCCAGCTCCTTCATACAATCCAGCAGGATAGCCTTAGCCTGTCTTACTTCCGTAATTGATGAAATCATCGGGAACATGATGTGAGCCTGCCCATAAACACTGGCTCGCAGAATCGCCCTGAGCTGGATTTTAAACAGACCAACCTCTTTAAAGCAAAGCCTGATTGCCCGTAAACCCAAAAATGGGTTCAGTTCATCATCCATCGGTAAATAAGGCAGTTTTTTATCGCCGCCAATATCCAAGGTGCGAATAATTACCGGCCCGTTGGGAAAAGCTTCTAAAACTGAACGGTAAGCTGCAAATTGCTTTTCTTCACTGGGCATGACTTCGCTGTTCATGTATAAAAATTCAGTTCGATAGAGTCCGACCCCGACCCCACCGTTCTTGAGAATACCAGCCACGTCATTGGGCTCTCCGATATTCCCAACTAATTCGACTTTTCTGCCATCTAAGGTGATGGCTTCTAAGTCTTTTAATGCTTCCAGCTCTTTAAGATAATCCTGATACTTCTGTTTTTCTTTTTCATATGATTGCAGTTGTTCATCACTGGGATTCACGCATACCTTGCCGGTTAGTCCATCCACCACCATCAAATCACCATTTTTGACCGTCTTCGTGATATCGCCCAAGCCAAGTACTGCGGGTATTTCCAGGCTGCGAGCCATAATCGCCGTATGGGATGTGCGACTGCCGATGTTGGTCGCAAAACCCATCACCCGCTTCTTATCCATCTGTGCCGTATCTGATGGGGTCAGATCATCGGCAATGATAATCACATCTTCTTCCAATTGGGACAAATCAGCCTGGACAATTCCCAGAATATTCTGAAGAACCCGGCTACCGACATCTTTAATATCAGCTGCCCGAGCACTGAAATAGGGATCATCCATCTGATCAAAGATATCAAAAAAACGATCGGTGACGATCTTTACTGCATAATCGGCTGCTAAATGATTATTATTGATCTCAGCTTCGACGCCTTCGACAAATTCTGGATCATCCAAAACCATCGCGTGAGCCTCAAAAATTGCACCTTCTTCTTCACCAAGCTCGCTGATGGCTTTTATTCGGATGGCTTCCAATTGCTGATGGCTGTGCTTCACCGCATTTTGAAATTTAACAATTTCAGCCTCGGTGTCGTTGATTTTATTTTTGTTTACTTCCAACTGAATCTTTTCATAAACAAGTGACTTCGCAATAACAATACCCGGTGATGCAATAATTCCTTCTTTAATAAACATCTTTAATTCTCCTTTATTTAAAGGTTTAGATCTCATTTCTTCCTTCAAAGGCTTTAATTAATGTTATTTCATCTGTGTATTCAAGATCAGCACCAATCGGGATACCCTTTGCCAACCGGGTAACCTTTACCCCAAGTGGACTAATCAGATTTCCTAAATACATCGCTGTGGCTTCACCTTCGACTGTAGCATTGGTTGCCATGATAACTTCATTTATGTCGCTTTTGCCAATCCGCAGTAATAATTCGCGGGCTTTGATGTCCGCAGGACCAATCCCGTCAAGCGGCGAAATGGCGCCGTGGAGCACATGGTATAAGCCGTTATACTCACGGGTTTTTTCAATTGCGAAAATATCCCGACTATTTTGAACCACACAGATGGTTTGTTGGTCGCGCTTTGGATTCTCACAAATATCACAGATTTCTTTATCGGTTATTGTAAAGCAGGTCTGACACAATACTATTTTTGATTTCGCTGATAATAATGCCTCGGACAAGCTTGAAATTTCTTCGACAGATAGATTGATAATGTGAAAAGCTAGCCGCTGCGCCGATTTTTCACCGATGCCTGGCAGTTTTCCCAATTCCTGAACCAACCGCTCAAGCGTCTTTGGGTAATATCCCATCGATAACCTACATTAAACCGGGAATATTCATTCCCCCAGTAATTTTTCCCATTTCACTATTAACCATCTCTTCTGCTTTGACAATCGCTTCATTAACCGCCGCCAATACCAGATCTTCGAGCATTTCAATGTCATCCTCATCAATCACTTCGGGATCAATCTTGATCGATAAAATTGTTTTCTTGCCAGTTGCGACTACTTTAACAGCGCCGCCGCCAGCAGTGGCTTCAACTTCCCGTTCTTCGAGTTCTTCCTGTAATTTCGCCATATCTTGTTGCATTTTCTGCACTTGCTTCATCATATTGTTCATGTTTCCGCCACCCATTCCGGCCGGCATTTTTCTTTTTGCCATTCTATCCTCCTGTGGTTTTCCATTCTTTATAACTTCCTCATTATAACACTAATGACCTATTATTATCACTATCTTTTTAAGCTAATTTTGCGGTTTATCGGTAGTTGTGATTATTTTCACCGCTTCATCGTTAACAATGCGCAAGGTTTTTTCCAGCAGATCAAGCTCATTAAAATTTTCTTCTTCCAACCTTATTGAAACCGTGATGGCTTCTCCCATCTTTTGAAGGAGCGCCGTTTCAAAGCCTTTAAGCAGCTCGGGTTTATTGACGAACTGATAAAAATTCTTGTTTTCCACCGTATAAATTATTGCCAAGTGGCCCTCACCCTCGAGTGCCGGTTGACCCCGTTTCAAAAACATCGCCTGACCTGAGTTCGTTTTTGCTATTTCATCACAAAGAATTTTGAAGAGTCTCATACCATCATGGCGACTGCTTCCGGTCTTTCCTTTTTTATCAGATCCGGGCTGATTCAGATTATCTTCTTGCCCTGATAAGGCAACCTTGACTTTATTTTCAGGCACCGCTTCAAAAGCCTCAACCCCGGCTGCGAAACGGTCCTCTTCTTCAGGTTCTGGTCGTTCTGCGTCAAGCGAGCGGCTCTCTGACAGCTGGTTTTCGGGTTGTGGTAAATTTTCTGGAGGCACCTTTTTTATCGCTATATTGCTTTGCTGGTCAATCGGCGGTAGTGGTTTTACTGCTTTTTTTTGTGAAACAATTTCTGTTGCTGGAATCGATATCGCTATTTGATCCCTTAGACAAAGCTTTAATAGCGCCATTTCCAGGATTATTCCCTGAAGACTGCTGTATTTCAGTTTATTTTTTTCGTCAATCAGTTGACTAATCATCTGATACAATTGATTAAATGTCAGTTGCTCACTTAATTGCTGGTAGACAACTAAATCCTCAGCCGTACAGAGTAGAATTTCTTTTGCCGTCGCTTTAGCGGTTTTAGTTATCAGAACACCCCGCATAAATTCAATTATCTGGTCTATCAGTAAGTTATTATCCTTACCTTTGCTGACCAGTACCCTCAGACATGTTATCACACCAGCGCTATCATAATCGACAATTCTTTTTACCAAATCACTGATACTTTGTTTATCAGCCATACCAGTAAATTCCAGCAGGTCAGTGAAAGCTACATTCCCATTTTGATCCTTCAGATCGATGATCTGGTCCAATAAACTCAGCGCATCACGCATTGAGTTTTCACCCCGAGCGGCAATAAAATCATAGCATTCCTCTGCCATTGTCACCTGAATATCCTGACAGATCTGCTTCATTTGGATAATGATCAAAGCTCTGGGAATCGGGCGAATTTCATAGCGTTGACATCGCGATAATATCGTCACTGGACACTTATTCGGTTCAGTAGTGGCCAGGATAAAAACGACATGTTCCGGCGGTTCCTCAAGGGTTTTTAATAAGGCATTAAAGGCTTCCTTGGTGAGCATATGAACCTCATCAATAATATAGACCTTATATTTGCCAATTGTTGGCGGGTATTTTATTCGCTCACGAATTTCACGAATTTCATCGACACCACGATTGGAAGCGCCATCAATTTCGATGATATCCATAACGCCGGGGCGATCAATTTTTTGGCAAACATCACATTGATTACATGGATTTCCGTCAATTCCATTCGGGCAATTGATGGCCTTGGCAAATATCTTTGCCAGCGAGGTTTTTCCTGTTCCTCTGATGCCTGAAAAAAGGTAGGCGTGACCAATCCGATTATATTTAATTTGATTTTTAAGTATCCGGGTAATACTATCCTGACCCACCACCTCATCAAAGGTTTGCGGACGATATTTCCGATAAAGTGCTAAATATGACATTTTTTCCCTCTTTAGTTCTGTACTTTTAGTAGTTTTATTATATTACACTCTGAATTAATTGTATAGCTAAATGCATTCCACCATTTATTGGTCGTTCAAAAAAAAGAAGTCCCTCTAAAAGGAACTTCTTTTTTTTTATAAAAGGTGGAAGGGCAGGTCTTTTTCGCGCCGCGCTTTTTTTGCCTGTTCTTTTTCGGTTTGAACTTTTAGTCTTTTTTGTTCAATTTCTGCCCGAACTTTTCGCTCTTTTGATATTGCCCGTTCAGCTGCCTTTGCCGTCAATTCTTGAAGCGCTTTAGCTTTGTCCCTGATTTCTTTGCGCAGCCGCTCCTCAAGCTCGATTCTACTTTTCTCTTTTTCTTCGGCTTCTTTCTGACGAGCCATTTCTAACCTTTTCGCATCTTCTTCAGCTTTTAACTTAGCTTTGATTCGAGCTTCTTCCTCAGCTTCTTTTTTTGCTTTTATTTCTGCCTGTTTTTTTTCTTCTTGTTGTTTTTTAGCTTCAGCCGCTTTTTTTATTGCTATTGCCTCGTCCTGAAACTTCTGATGCAATTTTTCGATTAAAGCCTTGGATTTTGCAGCGACAGCTTTTGCCTTCTTATCAGCTTCAGCCTTTGCAGCAGCAGCTTTTTGGGCAAGTTCCTTTGCTTTTGCTTCAGCGGCTTCTAACTCAGCCTTTATTTTAGCCTCAGCTTCTTTCTTCGCTTTTTCTTCGGCCTTCGCTTTGGCTTCTGCTTCCGCCTTTGCCTTAGCTTCTGCTTCCGCCTTTGCATCTAATTCACGTTCTATTTTTGTTGAGTTCATTTTCTGGGGATTCTTGTCACTGAAATCCTCGGTGTTATCTTCTTTACCCGCAATCACTCTGCTAACCTTTTTTATTAAATCATCAAACTTCCCCACTTCTTCATTCCCCGCTTCACTTGAATTCGTTGTATTCAAATTACCTTGAATCTCTGTGTCTTTTATTAATTGTGATTTAGGTTTACTTTTACGAGCCATGACAATCTCCTTTTTAATGACATAGTATGGTTCTATTTTTTATAAATGGCCTTGGTGCATTTATAAAAAATAGAAATCTGATGTATAAAAAACAAATGACCGAAGCCATTTGTCTTTTATACATTTTAATTTTTACAGCTTGTGTTAAAACAGGATTCTTGCGATATCCTTATGCGGTGAAGAAATAACCGAATAGCTCGTAATGAGATTCGATTCAGCCATCTCTGTCTGAGCCGTTTGAATGGCCATTTTAACAGAAGATATTTCACCAGTGATTAATACAAAGCCTTTTCCACCCAAGCCTCTTGCAATTCGAATTTCAAGGAGTTCTACGTTTGATGCTTTCGCACAAATATCTCCGATCAAAATTGAAGAAATAGCATTAATCGTTTCAACAATACCTAGTGATTTCACATCACCGATCTCACCTGCACCTAACATGGCCGGCAAAACATCGGGGTGAATATTCGGTATAACGTGAGACTCTAACATGTGGATACCACCCACTTGTTCACCATTCTTTATTGATGCTTCGACGGCTCCCACATCTCCAGCTATAATACTGACGTACTTACCAGGACATAAAGGTGATGCCATCAGCAGCTCAACATTTGCGGATTTTAGCATTTCATCAGTGGATTCTATACCAACTGGAATGCTCTTAAATTCCATAAAACCAACTGCTTTTTTCAAAATATCACTTCTTTCTATACTGTGAATGATTTAAACATAAAACCAGATCAGATGTAGCGGTTCTCTTACTAGAAGAGTGCCGGTACGATTAACCCACCAAGAATGGTGAAGTTAATGAGCTGTGTAATAAAGATTACTACGGCAGGAGGGTCGATATGGGTATCGCAATGACTGTTAAGTGTTTTTGCAGCCCATTCGCCCAAGAAAGCTGTAAACATACCTGTAATTGCTGCACCAATAATTGCAGCAATAGGACCTGCGCCAGCTGTGAATAAAATTACCGCTGTTGAACCTGCAGGTAAAACGATATGATGCCATCCTTCAAAATAGTGTCCACAAGTGATGAAGATTAGCGAGATCGCAGCAACTGCGAAACCGATAACTGGTGTCATGTTAAATAGGTAAGCCGCTTCTGCAACGCCACCTTCTAAGCCAAGTGTTCCTAATGTAGCAGCGATACCACCAATTAAGATACCAATACCAGCACCATAGGTAAGAACAAATCCTAAACGGCTTCCAGTAGAAACCCATTCGCGTTTTTCACCAGCTGGTGTTTTTCCGGTTAAACCTGTTTTACCAAATACTAAACGTACAATAATACCAGAAAGCATAACTGTTAAAGCAACTGAATCAGTCCAACCTGCTCCACCGCCTTCTCCAAGCAGTCCATCAAATACAGCTGTTCCGATAACTGGTCCAACAATGTATTGAATCAGGAAACCAACCATACCGAAGATACCACCAACGATTAATACCATTGGATCACCAAATTTTACAAGTGGTGTAACGATATCTTGACCGTTTTCAATGTGATTTCTTGTCATTGCAAACGCAGCACCGGCTACAGCACCGGCGAAGGCAACATGTGGACCAAACCAAGAACCAAAACTAATAATACCAATTGCAGGTGCCCCGAATTCTCCACCCATGATTGCCGCCAAAACGGTTAAACCGGTGAAAATAAAGGCTTGAAGCCCGCCCATAAATGTGGCTAATACGCCACCGCCAAATGCGGCGATTAACATTGTAAAGTCCATAATTATCCCCCTTAAAATATGATTTAGGACTCGATAGTGATTTTCTCACTATCCGCGGCTGAAATCCTACCGCTAATACTAGCAAAAACTTTTGCGCTCAGTTTACCCTCAGGGATATCCCCGATAAGTTGTCCTCGCTCCACATGATCTCCAACGTTTACAACTGCTACTGCAGGAGCACCTATATGTTGTGACAATAATAGGTTGACTTTAGTAAACGTTTTATCCGTTTCAACCATCGGAGCCGGAAGATCATACTTCGTCAGTCCCAATCGTGATACTAAACGGTAAACGTTAAACTGTTTGCCTTCTCTGAAGGGCACAGCTGATGTTGGTACAAGGTGGTGAGGATTTTTGATCCCTTTGCTTCCAAATTCTCGCTTGAGCATGGCATTGAACTTCCAAGGTTGTAGGTCCATTACACATGCATATTGACATAAGCCACATTCACAGCATAGAAAAGCGTTTGTAGCTTGGGTGGACGTGTCACAAGTCGAACCATAGGCAGCGATCCGCATGAGTTTATGGGGTTCCAGATTATGACCCAAAGCGTATCTCGGACATAGCTCTGTACAATAGTTGCATTGCATACAAGCCATCCCTGCCATTTTCATGGTTTCCTTGATGGACTTCGTTTTAGAAACGATCAACGGATGATCTTTTGCTAAAACAATCAGTCCTTTAGTTGTTTTTGTAATCACTGACTCAACATCAACGATTTTTCCCATCATCGGACCGCCGTTGATCACGACAAAATCCTCAATGGTTGTTCCTCCGGCTAATTCCAAAGCTTCACGAACGGTAATACCCAAAGGTACCTTTGTTGTAAGTTTGTTCTTAACCTCGCCTGTTAATGTCAAATATGTATCCATAACCGGCTTATTGTCTACCATTATATCATAAATGTTTATAAGTGTCTCGACATTTATCACTAATGTACCGACATTTAACGGAATTCCGGCTTCAGGTACAATCCGCCCCGTTGTTTCATAGACAAGCACCTGCTCATCTCCAGCTGGGTAGAAGTTCTTTAACAAATGCATTTTAATCTTAGGAAATGCTGATAATTCTTTGTTTATCGCATCAATAGCATCTGTATATTTCTTTTTAAGGCCAATAATGCCTTCCTTTGCTTGTGTTTGATCGATAACAGCCTGAAGAGCTGTTAACATTTTAACAGCCTCCAGTGCCATCAGTTGTTGATCAACGCGCAATAATGGTTCGCATTCTGCGCCGTTGACAACAACTGTTTCAACGGTGCAATTTAATTTGACCTGGGTTGGAAACCCTGCCCCGCCTGCACCAACGATGCCGGCGTTTTGTACCAATTCTACTAAATTTGCGCTCATGAACAACACCTCTATTATTTAATCGTAAATCCTCCTACTAATACACATCGTCGTTTACGCGTAAATGTCTTAGCAGATGTTAGGCCTTCTCCAGTCGGACCGGCAATGGTAAAGGTTGTATAGCCTTCCCCACCAACACCGATACCAGCATATGAAGGACCATTTTTAACAAAAATAGTGGTTTGCACTCTTTTTGCCATTTCCGTTAGGTTATTGATATTTGTTGAATGCATGATTGCAGTATGTCGGTAGCCATGTTCCAGCGATACGGCCAGATCAATTCCTTCAGCAACATTCTTAACCCGAATAATTGGAAGGATCGGCATCATCAATTCTTCAACTGCAAAGATATGATCTTTGCCTGTTTCCATAATGATAACCCGAACCGAATCATCAACCTCAATACCAATTCCTTTTAGAATAACCTTAGCACTTCTGCCGACGTAATCGCGACTTAAGCGACCACCGGGTATAACCAGTTCTTCCAATTCGGCAATTTTCTTGGCGTCTTTTAGTTCATAAGCACCATTCTTTTTCATGTTAAAGATCAGATAGTCGGCTACCTGTTCAACGACAACCACTTCTTTTTCAGCGATACAAGGTAAGTTATTATCGAAGCAACAGCCATCGACAATATCTTTTCCCGCTTTTTCAATATCAGCCGTTTCATCAACTAATGCCGGTGGATTACCCGCTCCTGCACCAATCGCTTTTTTGCCGCTTTGCAAGACCGTTTTTACCACTCCCGGACCACCGGTCGCACAAAGTAGGGTAATTTTTGAACTGGTAAACATGGTGTTTGCACTATCCAGGGTTGGTTCTGCCGTTGTAACGATCAGATTCTCTGGACCGCCAGCTTCTACAATGGCTTTATTTAGCAACTTAACAGTCAAAGCGCTGGTTTTTTTAGCACTGGGGTGTGGCGCAAATACAACGGTATTTCCTGCCGCCAGCATCCCAATCGAATTACAGATAACCGTCTCGCTGGGGTTGGTTGAAGGTGAAACTGAACCAATTACACCATATGGCGATTGTTCAACTAAGGTTAACCCATCATCACCGGTAAATGCTTCGGCCACCAGATCTTCGACCCCAGGCGTTTTAACCGTCGCCAACTCATGTTTTAAGAGTTTATGTTCGTAATTGCCCATGCCTGTTTCTTCGACCGCCATCTGACAAATCATTTCCATATTTTCTTTTTTAAGCATTTCTGCTCGCATTGCTGCAATCAGCTTGCTTCGGAACGCCATTGGCTGTCTCATAAATGACTTTTGAGCTTCGAAAGCAGCATCAATGGCATTCTCCATGTCATTGAAAATTCCAAGCTCACCATCTCTTAAAGGCTTTCCGCCTTCAACTGCACAATCAATTTCTGCCATTACTTTTTTTACTATAAATTCTATACCTGTTGTATCAATATTCATACAAGGTACCTCCTGGATCGTGTTAATTTTTGTCTTATTTTAATGCGTCTAGTCCAGCTTGAGCAACAATCATGTCGTCGGCGACACTGCCACCGCTTACTCCGATACCACCGATGATCTTATCGCCTTCGAAAATAGGGAAACCACCGCCAAAGACAACCATTCTTCCCTTATCGCAGGACGCGATTCCGAATAACTGGCCAGATTCTTTGGCAAGATCAGCTGCCTGATCGGTACCCATTTTGAGAGCAACGGCTGTATAAGCTTTATTGGTTGCTATATCCATACTGGCGAGTAACGAATCTTCCATCCGGTTAAATAATACCGTGTTTCCGCTGGCATCGCAAACTACAATAACCATTGGCACATCAATTTCGATTGCTTTTGCAGCAGCCGCTTCTGCCATTTTTTTTGCCATATCTAATAATTTTCCAGTAGTCGTCATTTTTTCTTCCTCCTGATTAATTAGTATTTTATAAAACAGCCAAAGCACTCTTTGCAATAATCATATCTTCATCCACACTTCCACCGCTGACGCCAATTCCGCCAATAATTTCGCCATTGTGCTTTAGTGGATAACCACCTCCAAAAACGACCATGCGACCATTATTGGTCCATTGTAGGCCGTATAGAGAGCCATTCTCTTTCACCACATCGGCAACCTTATCGGTCGACATTTTCAGTGCATTAGCTGTATATGCCTTATTGACTGAAATATCAATGCTGACCATCAGGGCATCTTCCATGCGTTCAAAGTAGGCTAAATTGCCTCCGGAGTCGACAACTGAAAAAACGATTGGTACATTGATTTCTTCAGCCTTAACTCTGGCTGCAGCAGCCATTTTTTTTGCTAGAGTGAGTAATGAATAATCTTTATTCTTATCTTTGCCATCAATGGCATCTGTTTCGACTTGTTCTAACTGATTCAGTTTTTCTTTAACCCGGCTTACAACTTCTTTTACCACTCCGTTAAACTCTACTGTTCGAGCTAAAACAAACAAGGTATCAGAAAGTCGATTAACAAATTTCACCAATTCTGGCCGACTTTCTTCATTTTCACGACTATATTTGACAATCAATCGTTCACCCCGCCTAACAACTGTCCGGGCAACGTGAAGTGCTGCCGACGCTGGACTGGCTCCTGGGATAATAAACGCCTTTTGGGGACCAATCATTGCTAAGTATTGTTCCATCGTGCATTCCATATAATCGACATCAGACTGAGCAATTCTGTCTACCAGCATCGCCTTGCCTTTTTCATCACTGGCAAGTTCTGCACCTAAAACAAAAATTCGCTTCTGTAAATAGTGCAGTATTTCTTTGATATCTTCATCTTCGCAAAGTGAATACGCTAAACCAATCGCCGAATTCGCTTCGTCCATGGTTCCATATGCATCGACACGGATATTATCCTTCGGTGTTCGACTCGCTCCAAAAAGACCGGTCTCACCCTTGTCCCCTCCTCGGGTATACACATTTGGCATTACTCCACCTCACTAAACAATCTGAATTTCATCAACAATGCCGACAATGGTCATATCAATCGGAGCCATTTTATCGCCATACACATAGCGGGCATTGCTCCCCGATGTCACGATAACTGTTTCTCCAATACCCGCGCCGACCGAGTCCACGGCAATTGCTGTAGAAGAACTTGAATATTTTTCAAACTCGCCGTATTCATCAATTTTTTTAATAATTAACAGTTTACATCCCACAAGATTAGGATCTTTTTGGGTTGATACTACGTTTCCGACTACTTTTGCTAACTGCATATATTCACCACCCTCACTAAATCCTGATAATCTGGAGCCCAAATTCTTTGGCCGCATCCGCAGCATAACCTGTTAGAATTGATCCAGCTGGTATCTTAATCACATTTGATCCCTGAGCTTTTAAAATATCCACCCGCGAGACTACTTTTTTATCAATCACACACTCGCCCTGATTGACAGGCAAGGTCTGATTATTAACCACCGGCTCTTTCCTGACAGACTTATCTGTCTTTTTTACGATTAAGTCACTTGCTTCTGCAGGTGGGTCACCAATACATGTTGCATACAAGTCTTTGCCACTTACTAATTTCATTCCAAAATCCCGCAATGTTGCGATATTGTTATTCAACATTTCGCGATACTTTGGCGATGATTTCCCCATCCCAAGTTTGGCTCTCTGGTGATCATCGGGGTCACACGCATTGATCGCGGCAACCACCGGTGTACCAGCCATGAAACCGTGATTGACGAGGGATAACAGGACTGTGTCGGTTATTCCCACAGCCAATTTAGCTGCTGTATTGACACTCATGGTAGCAATCACAAACATGTCTGCTGATCCGTATAGCTCTTTTTGACTTTTGATGTTGCCACTGTGATAAATCACGTCAAGACTTAATTCTTTTTGAATAGCAGCAGGATTTAGCACCTTCATGCCATCATCAGAAAGAACAACTTTTAATTGCCAACCATCTTTTTGTAATTTCAACAGTGAATCCATCGAATCCTTAAAACCAATCGTCGCTCCGGTAAAGAAAACAACTGCTTTTTTAGGTTGATTTTTTATTCGCCTGATAACCTCGTCAACAATTTTTTGAATAAGTGTATCCAACAAACCATTTTCGAGCATTTTCTCCATGTCCAAATTCTATCACCACATTTCTTACCTTTGACAATTAAAGGCTATCCCTAAGGGTGTTACCAACAATGGTTCTACTGGTTTAATGGTTTTGATACCTGTTTCGTCTTCAAATATTTTTTCAAAATCATCAAAGACACAAGCCCCGCCAACCACATAAATAACGTCTACGTCATACCCGACTATAAAGCGATTGACGATCGACGCCATCTTCTGGACAACGGGTTTGATAATTGGAAATATTTTCTTTTGTGATTCATTTTTTTTAAGTTCCTCAGCTTCTTCAAAGCTGATGTGATGAAAACCTGCCAGTACCAGACTCATATGTGTTCCTCCGGTCGCTTCGTCGGCCGTGAAGATAACCTCACCATCTTTAAGAATACTGATTCCCGTGGTTCCACCCCCAACATCCACAACAGCGCCATTTTGAATACCCAGAACGGTTGCTGCGGCAGTTGGTTCATCAACCACGTTGGTGACAATAAAGTCAGCTGAGTCGACCACATTGGAGATAATTTTCGTGTTTCCAGCCAGGATACCAGGGGGAATGGCTGTGGCAGCTTTGGCATATGTTAAATCTATGCCCAGGATTCCCTCAACCTCACCTTTAAGTTTTCGCACAATTTGGCTCGCTCCGAGATAATCAACGACAATTCCGTCGCGAACAACTGACGCACCTTGCGTAGCTCCGGCAATCGGACGATTGTTCTCGTCAACTACCGCGATGACAATATTTGCAGTACCAAGATCGACGCCAACTTTTAGCTCACCAGTGTAAGCATTGGCTTTTTTCTCCCGAATTAACTCTGCAAATTCCAATATTGCGTCGTTACCAGATTTCCAATCCATTATTTCACCTGTTTGGGATTATTTTTAAATAATCATCGTTATTTAGTCCTGCTGCGTTAGCTTCATCCGTATCTAAATGCATTTCAAAATCAAATTTATCGGATACTCGAGCCAGCACATTACAAAAAACCGTTTTGCGAACACCACTTGTTTCAACACAAACCCAATCTTTATCTTTTATACCAAGCTTATTGGCTACATCAGGAGGCATATGGATGTGTCTCAATGCCACCATCACCCCTTTAACCAGCGTAACTTGGCCACAGGGTCCTTCAAGAATAATTCCCGGTGTGCCTTCAAGTTTACCTGATTCACATACTGGGGCTTTAATGCCAAGCGTTCTGGCATCGGTTAATGATACTTCGATTTGACTTTCCGGTCTGGCCGGTCCTAAAATACGAACCTTGTCAAAACTGCCCTTAGGTCCAATCACTTTAACCGTTTCTTTTGCTGCATATTGCCCCGGCTGTTTTAGGTCTTTCATATTGGTCAGTTGATAACCTTTACCAAAAAGTGTTTCAATATCTTCCTGGGAAAGATGAATATGTTTGTTGGAAATACCCAAAACAACACGATTTGGACTGTCTTTTTCTTCCATCAATTTCTTAACCGTGTTGATCACGATTTGTTCGATGACTTTTTTTTCGTCTGCATTCATATTAAACACCTTTTCATCAGAAGATCATTTTATGAATTAACGAAGCATTCTCCGTTTTACTCTTCTGTTGCTTCTTCTGTTGCTTCTTCTGTTACTTCTTCTGTTACTTCTTCTGTAAATTCTTCCGTCGTTTCTGCTACCACTGCTTCGTTTGCTTCCGCTTTTGATTCTTCAACAACGACTTCAGCTTCGGGCTCGACTGGTGGTGTATATCCCACCGTTTGACTATTGTAAATCAGTTTTTCTATTCCTTCACTGGGCCTGGCGATTACCTTAGTAGCCCAAACGCCCCGACCTTTAGCGCAGGCAGCCGTAGCCGCATCAACCGCCGCTTTTACAGCACCGATATCACCCGCCACCTTAATGGTCGACATCCCGTCGCCCTTACAGGCTTCATAGCCAATCAGTCTGACATTTGCTGACTTGACTGCCGCATCGGCAGCTTCAATCGCCGTGGCCAACCCAATAGCCTCAATTAGGCCAATGGCCTCTCCTCTATTCAAATTAACCCCTCCTTACGACAGCTCAGTATTATCAAGATTTTTAAAAGGCATTCTTTTTACCAGTCGGGCGGCATTGCTGCCGATTGCTCGTAGTGTTGCCTCATCACTGTAGGACGGAATTCTAAAAATTGGCTGATCCTCTTTTAGTTTAATGTAATGGAGTACCACTTCTTTTTCGGTAATTCCGATTCCAACCCCAAGATGAGACAGTTCAGCACCTCGAAAAGCAAGCTCTACCGGGTTGCTTTCGTCGAGCTTTTCAATGCAAAAAGGCACTCCTTCTTCTTCAATTCCATGCAATACTTCGTCAACAACTTTTTGATACGTAATATTTATACCGTGAACAACTTTAATTTCTGGTTTTGGAGCATCGAAATCCATATGCATCTTATTCACCCTCTTTGTAAGCTAGTACTAGACCAGTGGCGACTGCATTACGTGGACCCTCAACCCCTCTAATATTTGCCCGTCCTGAAACAATACTATACTTGGATAAGGCATCTGTTACTAATTGCGGGATCTCAAAATCAAGAGCTGATCCACCAACCAGAGTAACAAATTCAATATCCCGGACGTTTCCGGTGGAGCTAACCCGTTCTAATGAACGAATGGCGTTTACAACAAATACTTTTGTCTTCGCTTCTCGACGTATTGCGCGAATACGCTCCAGTGAATAATTACCCGGTATGGGCACCATTCCATTTGGTGTCAAAATGACAACCCGTGCAAAAGTTCTGGGATCAAGTGGCTTATCAAAAAATTGAACGGTTCCATCTTCGTGACGAATATGGAATAAACTTTCAACCTTCGCCAGCGGATATTTTTTAATATCTTCCGCCAGTGCCGTGTTATCATATCCTAATTCTGATGCAATAAGCAGGGTGACCATATTTCCGGCACCTGCTAAATGGATGGACTTGATTTCACCTGCCCTGTTAATAATTGCTGCATCTGTTGATCCTGCACCCATATCGATAATTGCTAAAGGTTTGTTACTTCCTGGTGTTGTTAAAGCACCGCGGATCGCCATATCGGCTTCGACTCCACCCACTTCAACTTTTACACCCAGTTCAGCTTCCAGTTCATGGGCAATCATGTTCATCTGTAATTTATCAGCCTTAACCATGGCGGCAATACCAACGGCATTTTCCATGGAAAATTCTTCCGCAACCCCACCTTTGACAGTTTGTGGTACGAAAGTATCAACGGCTAATAAATCCTGAATTTTGATTGCGCTTGGCAGTTGATCTGTCAGGTTAGACATGACCTGTCTGACCTTTTCAAGCATTCCACCAGCATTAGTGCCAGCTTCTCCTTTAATATCTTCTATAGGAGCGACGGACCGTATTGCATCCATAATTTTTTCAGCACCATCATCGACATTAACCTGAGCTTTTTTGTTAGCGCCCTGAATAATGATTTGACCAGCCGGGATTTTTCTTTCTTTAACATCCCCTGCCGGCGTTTTGATAACAACTGCTGAACGATTTCCGATGAGCGCTCGTGATACAGGGACAACCTGCTTGGTCTCGTCGGATGTTAAATCAAATACGGTTGCAATGCCGTATGGGTTTGATAGCTGTTCAACTACCGAACCTGGTGCGGCAACCTCAATGGCAGCGCGCATGTTTCTTGGCACCTTTTCAATCAGTGAAACTTCATCAACAATCGGAATTTTTTTGACAAGTCGGTTATTAATTAAAACGCCATCATCACGTTGGACAATGGCACCATTAATAAATATGCCGTTATTAACAGCATGGTTAATAATCCGAGAGGAATCTTCAAAATCCACTTCTCTAGGGATAACAACGATAACTGACTCGCCCTTATCACAATTACTAACTTCTCTTATGTCTACGGTCACACCCACACCGATCCCCAATCCCCCTGGTGTAGAGGGATTGTGACCGATCATGGTTGATTCCGTAATAATTGTTTCCGTAATTGTTTCCATTGCCACATCCCCAATAACGGGAGCAGCTTCATTGATCCGGATTAAATCAACATTTTCTACGGTTAAACCAGCTTTTTCCAGGGCTTGTTTGAGAGAGGCGAAAACTCCATGAATATTTTGACGTGTACCCTTCATCCCGGTGGTATCAACGATGCCACTGCAGAGAAATTCAGGCTTTCCGTCGACATATCGGGCAAGCGCTGTTTCAGTACTTGCATTTCCAATATCTATTCCTGCAATAATCATATGTTAGTCCTCCCAACACTTCCTATTCTGCTAATTCTATAAGAATTCTTTTGATCGTTTTCTGTTGTAGTATACTTCAGCAGCTTCAGCTACTAAAGAAGCTGAAATTGGAGCATTGTATTGATTTTTAAGTTCAGCAGCAATCGCCAATAATTCGTCTTTGGTTGATTTGTATGGACGAAGGGCATTGTAGATTTCTAATAAACGAGCATCTGGAACAGCAATCAGTTCAGCAGCTCTTCTTAAGTTTCTGGCAAATGCATCACGGTTTACAGATTCAGCAACTTGAGCTTGCAGTTCAAGGGTTTCCGGTCTGATACGTAAGTCTTCTGGTGTTAATTGGCCAGCTAATAATTTATCTAAGGTTAATTCTTTGTAAGCTTTTCCGGTAGCAGAGAAGATCAGTTCTGGTCTTTTATCTCCGATTGGATAATCAGCTTTCGTAACGGTTCCGCAAGCTGCTGGAGCTGGAGCTGCAGCGGTACTCATAGAACTCATAACTTGTTTAACGATTTGTTCCAACATTTGTTCTTGTGTCATTCTGGTCACCTCCACTTATACAAACGAAACTTGTTGTTCGACGGCTTTTTTACCGGCTTCAACATGTTCAGTTTCTTTAATATGTAATAAGGCTGCCTTTGCCTGGTAAGCTGGACGAGCCATTTGGTCGTTTCTTACTGGAACGGGTGCTGGGCTTTCGCCTTTAGCATATTTAGCAGCGTTTTTCCCAATCATTCGATATGTTTCTAAATCGATCAATGGTGCTTGAGAAAATAATTCTAAGTTACTTAACTGTGGTAAATCTTTTTGGTGAATTAATGAAGTACCTTTTGACTGTAAGCCAATACCGATACCTGATCCAGAAAGTTTTGCAGCGGTATGACCGCATACAGCAACGTCAGAACTTCGGTAAATTTTGATAACTCGGGCTTTTAAGCCTTCTTCTTCGATACCAGCGATAATTTCTTTAAGAACTTTATCGTGAGGAATTCCAGTGATTGTGACCGTTTGAGATTCTGCAAAAGCAGGAGCTAAACCGATCAGAACTTCATCACTTGCCATTCCTTGTTTTGCTTCTCCGATTGGAGAAAGTTTAACAGCGCCGGCAGCAGTAGCAGCTGGTGCAGAAGCTGGCGCAGCGCCAGTCATTTCTTTTAAAACATCTTCAATAATGCTTTTTAACATTTGTTCGTTTATAGCCATTTTTTTACACCCCTTCCTATATGCTTGCTGGGTCAACAGCCCATGGAATATCTTGGATTTGTGCCCATCTTTCATCACTGATTACATAACCAGTTTTTACTCCATGATAGGTATTTGGATAGTTAACTGCTGAAATACATTCCCATGTAGCGCTTAATTTAGAAGCAGTGTGTAAGTAGTCACCAGCACATTTCTGTAACTGAATGTTAAAGATTGATTCAGCAACATCTCTCATGCCACCGCGGTCTAAAGCTTTAATAAAGTCAACCGCAGTAGCACCGCGACCCATTAAATCTTCAACAGCTTTAAGGTCAGCAACAACATCACGGTCAGGCATATCTTGTGATCCGCGTGCATAGGTTGCTGCTTCAACTTCAGCATCAGTAATTTCGGTTAAGCCTAATTCTCTAAATAAGATCTGCATTGCGCGAGCGCCTTTAGCACGAGCAGCAACAACGGTATCTTCATCAGCTGGCTGTAAACCGGCATCGATTTTTAAGTCACGTTGGATTACATTCCAATCATCATAATCATCTGCATCCCAGTTGGAGCCTGCAAACATATTATCATAGTTAGGTGTAGCAGAGTAACCAGAACAGATGTAATCAGTTCCTGGTACCATTTGCATTAATGAACGAGCAACGCGTCGTAAGTCAGAGTGAGTAAAGGTCTGGTCATTAGAAGAAGCACACTCTAAATCGAGGCATGCTGCTAATAAGTTTTCAGCCAATACTTCTCGGATACCGCCTGGTACACCAGCTGGAACACCGATACAAGAAACTGAACCATTCTGGCTTCCTTGTACGCCGGCACCCTTAGTGATGTATAAGCATCGAGCTTCAAGATAAAGCATTGATTTGCCTTCTGCATAACCCATTTGTACTTCTGATCCAGAACCAGATGTAAAACGCATTTTTAAACCACGAGAAGCGTAGCTTGATGCTAAGAAAGCTTTAGAGTATGGAGTATCATCACCATCCATGAAAACTGGTTCTGTACCATATACAGAAATAGTTTCAGCGTAAGCGGTGTAACCTTTCATACCAAGGTCAAGTTCGGTAGCTTCTTCAACAGCACATTGTGTTAAGATACCAGGACGACCAACATTTGCACCGACCATGATAGCAAGGGCGTTAAATGGTGCATAACGACCGATACCGACTGTTGTTTCCATTTCATCAAATCCACGGATAGCAGCTTCTGCAGCATCAGCAGCGATTTGAACCATGTTATCTTTTACGTTAGTAACATGACATTGGTTAGAAGGCATTAAACGAGCTCGCATTTTACTTTGAGCCATCATCATTTCTAATACGGTCATGTGACCAAGTACTTCTGTTATTTTAGCAGGAGTGATCGAGGTAGTAATATCTACAACGATATCTCTTGGCACATTAATATCAACCAGCATATTGGCAATTTTGATAGAATCCATTGCCATATATTCCTGGGCTTTTTCTAAACGAATCGCATAGTTTGCGATGAAAGTATCAAGCATATCAAATTCAGCTCGTTTTTTTCCATCTAATTCTACAACCACTCCATTTTCAACAACCAAGCTTGGTGTTGGGTCTTGCGGGCTGTTCATTGCAATGAGACCTACTTCTGGCCATTCTTTAACGAAACCATCCTTTTTGACTGGACGAGCTGCTAAAGCTTCAAATCTTTTTGACTTCATAGTCATTATTCCTCCTACTTTCTTAGAAAACTAACAACAGCTACTTAAATATAAGGAGTTGTTACAGGTGGGCAAGGACCGCCAAGAGCTTCTAAAGCTTGTTTACCAACTTCTCTAGCAGCGTATACGGCTTGACGAACTGCACCAGCGTCTCCAGAAATGAAGATCATTGATTCATTCGAATATTTGGTGCCACCATTATCTGGTGAAGCATAACCACAAAGTTCTACGTTAGCAGCTTTTAAAGCAGCATCTGACATTAATACGCCGATACCAGCTGGTGCGCCAACAATGATTGCAAAGGCTTTTCCGATTGGAGCGCCTAAAGTCATATTACAAGCGAAGCTTGCTCGTGCAGTGTATTGGAATTCCAAGTGACCTGCAGCATTTGCATATACATCTCCGAAGGTTCTGTTTAAGTCGTTAAGAGCAACTTCAACAGCACGTTTAGCATCAGATACATCTTCAGCACCAAAGATAATTAAAGAACCATGACCTGCGCCACCTTCAGTATCTCTTGCAAGTTCACAAGAAACAACTTCGCAATTAGTAGCTTTTACAGCTTCATCAGCAGCGAAAATCTGAGGACCAGCACCAGTTCTAGCGGAAAGAATACCAATAGATCTGTATTTAGGATCAATTTTCATCGCTTCGTGTAAAGTTCTGTCCACGTTTGCAATAACAAAACCGATTGTGTTACCAACAGCTGTTCCTACAAATTCGGTCAATCCGCATACACCGGTTGCAGCGGCTACTGAGCCAGTTTCTTCAACTTCGCTCATTTTTTTCATAACTTCTTCCATCAACTTGTTCATTAAATCATCTTTCATTAATTTACACCTCCGTAATTATTAAAATATTATAGACTTGGTAAAATTTTCTCCACATCACCGTGTGGTCTTGGGATTACGTGTACTGAAACAACCTGTCCTACTTTGTCAGCTGCCGCAGCACCTGCATCAACTGCAGCTTTAACAGCTCCAACATCACCACGAACCATAACAGTTACTAACCCGGAACCGATTTTTTCGTAGCCTACTAATGATACATTTGCTGATTTTACCATCGCGTCAGCTGCTTCGATTACTGCAACCAATCCTTTAGTTTCAATCATGCCTAAAGCTTCGTTTGTCATAAGCTCTATCCTCCTTAATTTCAAGATTTTGTTATTGAACTACCTATATTTTAATTCAAAGTCTATGATAATTACTTGTGCTATTCTTATAAAATTATTCTAGCTATCTTTCAGTTGGCTTGAAAACCTTTTACTATCGCTGTTTTTTGTCTCTGTACACAAAAACATGGTGTAATATTTTGTCTAACACCTACACTTTAAAGCTGTCACATTTCACTTCTTCAAACAAAAAGAACAGGTCAACCACGAGGTTTTCCTGTTCTTTACTTTTACCTTTTTATTTGCTTTTTATGTCAGGATACTTCCCGACGCTTTTCTAAATATTTTTCATCCTTTTGATGGTTGCTGGCTGAATGCTCTTCTTCCTCCAAAGCGATACCACGACGCTCTTTGCGGTATTCGGTCGGCGTCATTCCGGTACTCTTCTTAAAGACCTTGCTGAAATAATTCGGTTCATGATAGGAAAGATCAAGGGCGATATTGATGATTGGAACATCAGTATTGGCCAGCATATCTTTAGCGATTTCGATTTTTCGTTCGGTCAGGTAGGTAACAAAATTAACGCCTGTTTCCTTTTTAAAGATCTTACTCAAGTAGTATGAACTCATATTGGCATACTCGCCGACCTGATCCAGGGAAATATCTTTGTAACAGTTTCGGTCAATATAATTCAAAATATCTTCGATATTGTTTTTTCGTGTTTCTTTGTTGTCGAGCATCCGGTCAAAGACCTTGTCGATAGTTTTCATGATCTCGATTTTTAAATCATAGCGATTCTTATAACCACTGACAAATTGCATGTTATTACTTGAACAGAGCGGGCTACTCAGTTCATAACCGCACATGTCCTGGGTGACGATATTAAGTTCTTCCATAAAATGTTTGATTTCTGCCTGAACTGACATAATATCATAGGTATGATAGTCATAAATCATATCCAGATAGCTAATCAGCGCTGTTCTGGCATCGCTGTACTTTTTCTGAATAATTGCAAAAATAACCTCGTTCATTTTTTCGTCAAATCGTTCTTTCGCATTGTTCTTTAATGAATCAATACTTTGATTAATTGAATCCATGAGCTGTTGGGGGCGGATCGGTTTTAAAAGAAAATCATCCACCCGGGCTTTGATGGCCTGATGGGCAAAATCAAATTCATTGAATGCAGTAATTAAAATGACCTTTTTTTCATGGTCTTCTTTTTTCACCATCTTCAACACATCAATCCCGTTAATCTCCGGAATATTGATGTCCAACAGGATAATATCTGGATTTAATCGTCGAATTTCTTCAATTGCTACCAGTCCCGAAGATGCTTCGCCGACTACCTCGATGTTTTCCCCATGTTGACTCAGAATGAGCTTGATCGCTTCAATTTCTAAATGCTCGTCTTCTACAATAAACAGTTTATACATGATTATAATCCCCTCCCAGCTAGAGATTTACGGGGTATTTTAATGGTAATTTCAGTGCCCTTTTCAAGCTCACTTTTTATTTCAACCCCATAATCGACGCCGTAGTAATACATCAGCCGCTTGTTTGCATTATTAATGCCAATTCCGGTATTCTTTTCCCGACCATCGGCTTCATAAGTGCCATCCAGAATTTTATGGATGCGATCATCTGGAATCCCTTTACCATCGTCAACAATTTTCAAGATGGCAATTTCTTTCATGATGTCAGCTGTTATTTTGACTTCGCCACCTCTTGCATTTGGTTCAATGGCATGAATAATAGCATTCTCCACGAAGGGCTGGATGGTCATAAACGGACATAAGATATCTTCTGCCATCTCATCCACTTCCACCAGATAATTCAGGCGATTGCCCAAACGCATCTTCTGGATGGATAAATAATTTTGCACATGTTCCATTTCTTCTTTTAGCGTTACCACATTGTTTTTTTCTTTTTTCAGGGTGTAGCGCATCATATCTGAAAAAGCATATATCATTTCCTGGGTTTTATCGGCCCCTTCCAAAAGCGCCAACCGACCAATCGTGTTTAAAACATTAAACAGAAAATGCGGATTGATCTGAGCCTGCAGAGCTTTTAGATCAGCTTCTTTCAACGAAGCCTCAACCTCACTTCGCAGTTTTACCTCTTCCATTAATTCCAGATTCTTATTATGCAATTCCTCCTGGATAATGTGAATCATCTGTTTTTCAACCAGATAATTAGCGATCGTATAAAGCAGATCCGCCGCTGCTCTTACTTGGGTTAATGATGTCTTTAATGTTTTGTCATATAAATCCATAATCTCAGGGTTTTTTGAGAAATCCGTCAGTTCATGGCTGGTACCAAAAGGTAAACGCTTCATTTCTTCTTCATCAATTTTTACCTGGCCAGCCATAATGGCGCCCAGGTAATTTCCCTTGACCATGATTGGAACAGCAAGATCTACCAGACCCCCATGACAAATGTAAATCGATGGTTTTCCGGATCGCGCTGACTCAATACCCCCATGGGCATCCGATTGATAACAACAATCCCGATTATTACTGTCTTTTCTGACACAATTACAGAACTCTGAAAAATTACTGTATTCCGTTATCGGATTGCCTTTGTAATCTACTGTAACCGCAGCAAGTCCAGTGGCGTCTGAAAAAGAATCCTGTATTCTTTGCAGCACCTCTACATCAATAATGTCAGTAATCTTTAGTAAGACTCTCATAAAACAACCCCTTTAGTCAATAATCCCATAAAACTTCATTTGCTTCGATTTCCATTGAGTAATATTATAACACAAACAGGAAATTTTTGGCATTTTTTTTACCACTTTAGAATATTTTGCTTTGCATCAGTATTATATTGCTTCGGATTTTTATAGTTGTCACGATTTAAGCCGGATCAGATATTTTCTTGACTTCAGTATTTGAACAATCCCATATTTTATCGGTTGTCAAAAATATATCTAATTTTTTTGATTCATTTCCAGTCAATCGGTACTTTTTTACTCACTTTATCCCCAGATTAAGAAAATACTTGAAATTTTTCTCATCTTTTTAAAAAAACACTTGCAAAAAAAAGACACCTCAATTATACTGTAAAAGTGTCCTGAAAGCAGTATCATCTGGGGGTGTGGCGAAGTTGGGATCGCGTCTGACTGGCAGTCAGAAGGCCAGGGGTTCGAGTCCCCTCATCTCCACCAATTAAGAATTGTATAAGAGAGCCGTTGAGGTTCTCTTTTTTTATGCCCAGGTGTAAAATCGGGTCAAAAAACCCCTACCTTGGGGACACTTTTTTAAAAAACTAAAGCCCAATAACAAAAGTTACTGAGCTTTACGGGATTTTGTGACTAGAATATGATCCAGGGCATCGCTGGCCTTTGCATCGGCCGAATTAATCACATGAGCATAGATATTACCCGTTGTGGATAAATTAGAATGTCCCAGCCGTGAGGATACCGTTTTGAGATCCACGCCGCTGGCAATGAGTATCGAGGCGTTGGTGTGCCGGAGTGAATGCAGGTGTACCGGCTTTAGTCCGTGCTTATCGGTGAACTTCTTCAAATAACCGCCGATGGTGTCCAGGCTCATGGGCTCCCCTAGACAAGGGGGACATTATACCCGGGCTTTAATGGTCGGCTTTATCCGATTACGTTTCCCTCTTCATCGATCTCTTGTGAGCCACCGCCGAAATAGTAACCCTTACTTTCAAGGAAATTAATGAATTCATCCCAGAATAGATCATGATCCACATTATCGGGCAGTTCAACAACGCCGTTAATTTCTATGTATTGACTCATTTATTGGCCGCTTTCTTTTCTTTTGGAACGATGGCCAGTGTATAACCTAATGGATCAAGCAGTTTAAACAGGGTGTCAATCTTCGGGATGGACTTGAGATTCTCAAGGCGCGCAATGGCCGGTTGCTTTAGACCTGTTAGATCAGCAAGCTTTTGTTGAGAAAAACCGCTCGCTTCACGTGCTTCAATTAGTTTACCAATAAGGGCTACCTCAAATTCGACCTCTGCCCTTTCTGAATCGCTCATTAAATCAGGGTCATTATAAAGGTCGCTGAAATCTGTAAATTCTTCATTGCCTATTTTGATACTCATTTTTAGCACATCCTTTCATTAAAATCTTTCATGTTTTTTATTGCTTTATCAATTTCTTTCTGCGGGGTTTTCTGCGTTTTCTTATGGAAATAGTGCAGCAAAACAAAGGTATCATCTTTCCAGTAAAAGAAAAATATCCGGTCTGCTAGAGGTCTTAGCTCCCAGATATCACCATCAATGTACTTAACGGTTGGGTTACCAATCCGGGTACCATATTCTTGTAATGATCGCATATAGGTAGTGATTTTTGTAAATTTGATACGATCTTGCTTACTGGTGCTGGATTTGGCTTTTAAGCTGGTGAGATATTCCCTTATAGGCTCATTGCCTTTGGAATCCTTATAGAAAATTACTTTATACATGGTCACCTCTTCTATAACTGAATTATAACATATTCGTTATATTTTGGCAATCGGCTTTAATTAATTTCATGGGTTTATAACATTTACAACATATATAACAGGGGCTACAAATTAATTTATGACATTTGCGCCATTTACGACACGATCCAGAAAATAAAAAAGTGCCTACGGCACTTTTTTATGCCCGGATGCGGGATTTTAATATGGTTTCGGCTCTTCTTATCTGTAACGGGAAGCCAGTGCTTCGATACGATTGATTAGTTCGGTTCTGATTTCGATCGGGCCAATGCATTCACATTCAGGACCAAATCCCAGTAAAATATTATATCCGTAATCGTCAGGGACAAACATAAAGTCAACCAGAAACTTATTTTCTCCAAATGGTTTAATTTGTTCTTCCCCGCAGAGTTCCATCATTTTTTCATAAAGAGAATCATCAACTAGCAGTTGTATTGGTATCAAGTTATGATTAATCCAGTCTCCACCACCCAAAGGTTTGGGAGAAAACGCTCTCGGTATAAACGAAGTTGTATCAATAACCAAATTTGATATCCGAAATAACTTAAATATGCGGAAATCCTGTTTTTCCAGGCAGTAAGCCTGTAAATACCAATGCGTTTCCTTTAACACCAGTTGATAGGGTTCAACCTGTCGATTGCTGATAACACCATTATTATTGCAGTATGAAAATTGCAGTAGGCGACTTTCTTTAAGAGCTTGTTTTATTTGTTCAATTAATAAGAGCAGCGATTTGTTGCCCATCCATGTCGTTAGGTCAATTGTAATCTGATTCGCCTTTATGATTTGCTTTTTTGGCAGAAGATTTTTAACTTTCTCAAGCGTTCCAATCATCTCTTTTGACGATAGTGTCGTCGAAACACTATTTAGTCCCATCAAGATGGTTTGCATATCCGATCTGGTAAAGAAGCTTTTGTCAATTTTAAACTCTGGTAAAATACCAATTCCACCTTCTGATCCCGTTGTGGTAAAAATAGGAATTCCGGCTTTTTCGATAGCCTCAATGTCACGATAAATAGTACGCGGTGAAACCTCAAACATATTTGCAAGTTTTGTGGCGCTCATTCTTTCGCAATTTAAAAGCACCATTATGATTGAAATGAGACGATCAATCTTCATTATTATTCACCCCTAGAACATTAGTGGTTTAATTTTACAACTATGACATACTGCTGTCAAGGTTAGTGTGGTAGGCTTAGCATATCAAAAATTGGAGGTATTGAAATGGACTTTGTCAAAGAATACGAGAGAATTATGGCAGAACAGGTGGAAATTGCTTTAGCAACCTGTATTGACGGAGCACCCAATGTCAGAATTGTAAATTTTTGTTGTCAGGATTGTTCTCAGGGAATTATCTATTTTTCTACCTTTGGCGATAATCAAAAGGTGGCCGAATTTGTTAAGAATACAGCCGTCGCATTTACAACCATCCCCCATGAGGGGAATGCCCATGTGCGGGTAAAACATGGGCGGGTCAAAAAAAGCAGCCGTACTATTTACGACTTGAGTGCAGAATTCATTAAAAAAGTTCCCGATTATGCAATAACGATTGAACAAGTCGGCGAACATCTCGTATTGTATGAAATCGAATTTCACGAAGCCGATGTGACGGTCGACTTAGAGAATATCGGCAGTATTCTTCTTTAGTCCACCGGGGTAAGGGACTCTCCGATAAAACTGATATTTTTATACTGAGCTTTTTTCTAAGAGTCCCTTCAAAGACTGTTCTGTTCGTTCTAAGTCCTTCAATCACTAAGAACAATAATTTCAAATCCATACCAGAAAATCCGTCAACTGATCTTCAAATTGTTTTCTTTGGTCTCTAATCTTTCTATTTTTGGGTTAAGGTGTCAAAACTCAATTTAACCATTAGCATACGCTATGTTTTTTTGCAACATGCTCTCATTCTACATATTTGTGTTAAGAATCGGCAAGCTTACTCTTGACACTCAAACCATTTATATCTTTTCAAAAGTGTAAAATATTCCGCACCAACACAGATTTCATTTCTATTCATCCCCGATTTCTGCTAAAATAAGCATAAAGAAAACGTTGCCTACACGAAGGAGACCCATGAAAACACTGTATTCGGCTATTCTATCACTCAACCCCTATGCCGCCTATGATAAAACACAAACGGCAATCTTGCGAAAAACCTTGCTGTGCGATAATATCAAACGCTTAAAAATCATCGGCGTGATCGGTTCATTGGTTAACCTGCTGTTACTTGTTCTTTATTATTCTAGTGATGGCTTAGTGGGGCTGACCACCATTGAATCAGCCTTGCGAATTGCCTGGATTCTAGCCAGTATTATTTATATCTTTGGTGTCGGAAGCCCTCATTTTCCGGAAGCCGTAAAGAAACGGCAGTTTATCTTTTTTTATGGTGCCACCGGGCTCTGTCTGCTCTTTGCCAGTTTGATTACGGCCGTGTTATCCGTTGAGCAGGGTTCCACCTTTTTATATCTCATTAATGTATTGCTGATTGGTAGTTTTTTATACCTATCATTTCTAGAAATGATAGGTATTATCGCCCCCAGTTTTCTGGTTCTTGTCATTTCCATTATTTTTACCCCCAGTTCGATCCTGATGACACAGGGTAATTCGATCAACGTGATTGCCAGCACGGTTTTCGCCATTGTCATTGCCCAGACAATATTAACCTCAAAGTTAAAGCAGCTCTCCAGTACCCAGACAATCCTCGATCAGAAAAAGAACTGGAATATCTCATCGATCTGGATGGTCTGACCCGAATTCCCAACCGCCGCAAGCTGGAAAGCTATTATTTAAGTCATCCCCATATCGCGTTTGCACTGCTGATGGTCGATATCGATTATTTTAAGAACTACAATGATACCTATGGCCACTTGCAGGGTGACCAATGTCTGATCCAGGTTGCCCAGTGCCTGTCCCACCATCCATTTGAGGGACTGACCACCCGTTACGGTGGCGAGGAATTTGTCACTATTATCATACTCGACGATCTGACTGACACCGCAACCCTGGTTGAAAACATACGCAAATCAATCGAAGCCATGCAAATCAGCCATGAAGCCTCTGCTTTTGGGGTTGTCACTGTGAGTATCGGCTATGTTGTCCACTCAGTGGATGAAACTATTCCGAAGAGCAACGACAATTCTGCTGACAGTCTTGAAAGTTTCATTTTAAAGGCCGACCAGGCTCTGTATCAGGCCAAGGAGAACGGCCGCAACCAAATAAAATTATATCGAGAATAAACATCAGGTAATTGACCCACTCGCCTAGATTTATAAGCTAATCTCTCCCCTCCAATGTGCCACCAGTTTTTCTAAGGAATAGCTGGCATTGGCGGGACTGGTGGATGGCAGTTTGATGATTTCCTTGTTGGTTTCCTGATAACAATAGCGGTTATACAATTCATAGGCCTTACCGCCATTGGCATAAATGGTTTCAATATCGGTCTTATTTAAGAGTGACAAAATATCATTCGGCACTACATTCTTAATGGAGCTGTCGCTTGAGCCATTGATATCACAGGAATAAATCACATCCCAGACAGCGATATGGTTTTCTAACAGCACCCTCTTTTGTTCTTCAATGGTGTCAGGAGTTGGCTCGCCCGCCAAGGCACTGATAACTTTCCAGAATCTGTTTTGGGGATGCTGGTAGTAAAAACCGTTTGCTCGGGATTTTACCGACGGGAATGTCCCCAAGATCAAAATTTTTGATTCCTTATTATAAACTGGTTCAAATGCATGAATCATCGGCTTCGTTTTTCTCCCTGCTGATCTTTTATTACATCATATTAATCTAATCTTAAAACACCCGTGAATTTGCCAGGCAGATTCACGGGTGTTTTGGTTTTTTTATTCTTTAGATCCGGATAGCCTGAGCCTCCGTCCATTGAGTAATGGTTTGATCGGGTGAATACTGATAAAGATTAACTGTTTCAATGGCTGAACCGTTTTTAGGCGGTGTGATCACCACAAAGGTTCGGGTGGGATAACCCTGGGCATTGTCAATCCAGGTGCCGCTGTTGGCATAAATGGTTTTTTGATTATCGCGGTTGGTCATGGGAATAACATCGGCCACATGGGTATGTCCGAACACCACAATCCGTTTCGACATGTCCAAATCAAAAAACTGAGTTTTGGCCTGAATATCTGTAAAAGCAGGGGCAGCAGCCTTTGTGATCGCATCACTGACCGGAATTTTCGCTTTAATCCCGTTGATGGTCTGGCGTTCCTCCCAGGTATCCTGAATGTTATGAAAAAGCAGGCCGCTTATCGCGCCGGTTTCTTTATCTTGCTGGGGAATGCAGTCATTGATGGCATAATTCTCGGTAAAGCCATCAATATTGGTTTTTAAAACCTTGTCCTCAAAGCTTTCTTTGACTGGCAAGACCGACAAAATAGCCTTCCAGGTTTGATAATATAAATAGGCATTAAATTGGCTGGGGTCTTCTTTATTGGGAATCATCTCCGGGAAGACATTATCGGACTGGGGATGGCCCTCAATCACACAGGTGGTAGCAATTCGGGTAAAGAAATAACCCGGTGGCAAAATAGTGGTCTCATCATTTGTAATTGCTCGGTTTGAGATTGGATCTGGGGTACAGAAAAAATTGTACTTGTGACCATGCTCGATGACAATTTCTGAATTAGACCCGGTAACATAGGTGCCCAGACCCTGGAGCGCTTCTCTGGCCTGGCTGATGCCCGGAAAGATTCGGGCTACGTCGGCTTCGGTTAGCAATAAGTCATGGTTGCCGGGGACATAGGTTAGCTTAATTTCTCCGGCTTTGATGATGGCATTAAAGCCGTCTATGATGGCCTGGTTGTTGGCCGCCACCTGATCAAAGAAATCTGCCTTTTCCTCTGGCATTTGATAATCCATCGGTAAAAACCATTCATCCAATAAGTCACCAGCGATGACCAGTTCTTTGACATTAGGCGAATTTTTTACCTGGATCAGGAAATCCACCAGTGCCTGCTTGTTCTTTTCCAGCTCAGCAAAAGATGAATCCACGCCTAAATGAAAATCGCTGGCGATAATGATTTGGGTTCGTTCTTCGTTTAACTCCGGGTTGCCAGATAAATCAAAATCTATATTGGTAGCAAAATAGCCGACATAGTCAGCACCCAAAGAAACTTTATCTTTTGAAGCTAAGCTACTTTTAACGATAAGTTTGTATTCTTCTCCCTGGGCAAACCGGGTGATATCCTGATTATTGATGCGGATCGATTTGGGATCATTGAGATCGATTTTTACGACACAGGCTTCTTCGACCGGATCTCCAGCACTATCGATGCGATACAGCTTGACCGCATCATTGATGGTGGCCGGATCCAGTTCATCACTGAATTTAAGCAAAATGGTTTGAATCTGATCATTTACCGGTGGGTTATTAAGCTCGTCCGACATTAACACATTAGACTCAATAGTCAGCTCTTTTGCACCATCCTGAATTGCCGTATAGGCTCCCAGAATCGAATTGGCAATCTTTAAACAGGCAAGGCTGAAATATTTTGTGGTTTTCATTAATCATAACTCCTCAATCATTTATTTTTGATTTGATTTTTGACGCTACTGGACAATCTTATGCTTCTTTTTTTATCTAGTCATTGTTAACCCAATTAACCCAGGAGCTCAATCGACTATTTCTAGCTATTTGCCCATTATTTTTGCTTGCGTTTCTGGGCTTCCACCATAATATTTTTCAGCGTCAGCAGTAAGGGATTGCTCTCGGTATTGCTAAGGGCGTCCTTAGAATAGGTCAAACCGGTCATCGAGTTGGCTTCACAGATATAATAGCTGTCGTTTTCGCCAAACAGAAAATCGATGCTGCCAAAATAAATATCCAGCACCGCCGCCGCATCTTCAGCAATTGCGATTACTTCAGCCGATGGGGTAATAAACTGCAGGTCGCCGCCCTGAGAAAGATTGGATTTAAAATTGTCACCATTATCCCGGATATAAGCGGTTGAGAATTTTCCGCCGCTTAACATAATCCGCATATCCCGACCTTTTGAGGCAGCAATACACTCCTGAATCAGAATATGATCATCAAAATTCATAGCCGCATAAAGATCGAGAATATTTTCCAGTTCTTTTTCGGTCTTGATCTGAACCACCCCTTTGCCCTTGCTGCCGTGCATCACCTTAACCACACAGGGCAGTCCCAGTTCACTGGCAATAAAGGACGGTTTTGTTTTGGGGGTCATCAGCACCGTTTTGGGGAATAAAAAGCCCTGCTCGGCAGCTCCCAGTTTTTGAAAGGTCAGCAGCTTATCGGCGGTGTTGTTCAGGCTTTCGGAGCTATTGACACAAAGCACATTGAGGGCTTCCAGCATTTTGACAACGGCTTTGCTGTGATAATTATTGCCACCAAAAAAGGCCGACAGCGAAAAGTCCGGCACAGCGACCGCTTCGCCAGCGATAAAACAATGCTGACTGTCACCCGGTTCACAGATCACCTGAACCTCACTGACGTCAACCGTTCTGATATTGACGCCCATTTTATTAATGAGTGCAATGATTGTCTGGATTGACGGTTCTGCCAATGTTTCGTGATTGACTAATAACCAACCTAACATGTTTTGCCACCTTCTCGCAGACGTTTTTTCCAGAGCGGTTCGGGTCTGTCCTTGACCTGTTTCATTAAATCCGCAAACATCACCTTGATGTCAAAGGCAACCCCGGGCATGGCATTGGCTTCACATAGATAGAAGGTATCATTTTCACCAAAGAGAAAATCGACACTGCCCATATTGATCTTCAGTAACTGGGCCACCTTTTCAGCGGCTTCAATTACCGCAGCCGGCGGGGTATATTCAACAATATGACCGCCCTTGGCAAGATTAGAGCGAAAGCTCTGTTCATTTTGACGGATAAATGATTTAACAAACTTTCCGTTGGCCAAAATCATCCGCAGATCCCGACCAGAGGAGGCTTTGATACATTCCTGAATAATAATCTCATCACCGATTTTACTGGCGGTACTCATGCTGATCAGGTTATCCAGTTCTTTTTCATTATTGACCAGCACCACCCCTTTGCCTTTACTACCATGCATGACCTTCATCACCACGGGATAATCAAACAGTTTGCTGACAAAGGCTGCTTCGGTAGATTCGGTAACCAACAGCGTTTTGGGAAAGCAAACCGCTTCAATCGACTCCGCCACCAACTGAAAGGTCAGCAGCTTGTCGTCGACATTTTTGATGGCATCATAGGAATTGATACACAGCACACCGAGGGATTCCAGCATTCGCAGCGCCGCCGAGGTATGGTAGTTTTTTTCGGTAAAGAAGGCTGCCACCACATAATCCGGCACCTCCATGATTTCGTCACCAACATAGAGTTTTCCGTCAAAGTCATGGTCACAGACCACATGGATCTGTAGCGGATCAACCACCGTCAGATCAACATGGAGCTCTTCGACCACCTTCATAATTTTCACAATTGATGGATCTTCCATTTTACCGGGATTTCTTAATAACCAACCTTTCATTTTTACCTCCTAATTTTATCTATCTCGTTTAATATATCTGAAATTTTGTCAATCTAAATTTTAATTATCTGATGCACTTAAATATAAATTGGCGTATAAACCGCCCAGCTTCATCAGTTCAGCATGACTGCCAACCTCTTTGATATCACCTTCCATCATGAAAATAATCTTATCGGCATTTTTGATGGTAAAGAGCCGATGGGCGATAATAAAGGTGGTTCGTCCCTTCATCATTGCTTCCATGGCCTGGGTGATCAAAATTTCGGTTCGGGTATCGACTGACGAGGTCGCCTCATCCAGGATTAATACCTTGGGATCGGCAATAATCGTTCGGGCAATGGCCAGAAGCTGGCATTCTCCCTCGGACAGGGTGGTAAAATCACCGCCGATCCTCGTCTCATAGCCCCGCGGCAGTTTTCTGATAAATTCGTCACACTGGGCTTTTTTTGCCGCTGCAATAACATCTTCGCGGGTTGCCCCGCTTTTGCCATAAGCAATATTTTCTTCAATGGTGCCATCAAACAGCCAGGTATCCTGGAGCACCATGCCAAAGGCAGATCTCAAATTAGGTCGGGTCAGGTTTTTGACATTCAAACCTTCTAAAAGAATGCTGCCCTGGTTGATTTCATAAAAACGCATCAGCAGGTTGACCAGGGTGGTCTTACCAGCGCCGCTGGGCCCAACGACCGCCAGAATTTCTCCCGGTTCTGCTGTTAATGACACATCATGAAATAGCGTCCGCTCGGGAAGATAGCCAAACTCGACATTTTTAAACTCAATTCGGCCTTTTGTCGTTGCTACATCAAGAACCTCGGTGCCCCGATCCGGCTGCTCCTCTTCCCGATCGAGAAATTCAAAGATTCGTTCGGCTGCTGCCGCACCGGCCTGGATAAAGTTCAAATTATTAGAAATTAACGCGGTAGGGCTGGCAATATTATTGGCATAAATCAGAAATGCCTGAATCGTCCCAATCGTCATGGTGCCGGTAATGACAAAAATTCCACCCATCACACAGATACCGATATAGGCCAGGTTGTTGATCAGCTTCATCAGCGGTGCGCTGAGCCCCGAATAAAATCGCGAACTTAAATAGGATTTGAAGAACCGCTGATTGATCGCATCAAATTTTTCGGCTGATTTAGCTTCATGATTAAAAGATTTGACAATCAAATGGCCATCATAAACCTCTTCAATCAGACCATTTAGTGATCCTAATTCCTGCTGCTGTCTTCTGAACAGCACCTGGGTTTTTTTTGTGATCAATTTCATCACAAAATAAGACAGCGGAAGGGCAATAAAGAAGATCAGGCTCAGCTGCACATTTAACACCAGCATCATCACAATAATCCCAATAATACTGGTTGCCTGAACCAGGATCTGGGTCAGATTGCTTTGCAGCGCACTAGAAAGGGTCGTCGCATCATTGGTGACCCGCGAAAGTAGATCCCCCCGTTCACTCTGATCTAAGACATTGAGGGTCAGTTTGTTCAGTTTTTCCTGAATATCGGCCCGTAGTCGCTTGATCGCCAATTGCGACAGATAGGTGGTGCGCATGGTCGCATAATAGGCAAACCCGGCACTTAAGATATAAAGCGCCGCCAGGATGATCAGCTGCTGGCTGATATATGAAAAGTCAATATCGGTGTTTTTAGTAATACTATCAGCAATGCTATCGGTGATATCCTTGGTCACAACGGGCGCAAAAATTGCAAAGATGGTGCTGGCAATCAGTGCAACTGCGACAAAAAAGATGAGATGTTTTTTGTCCTTTAAATAATGACTCAGCCGCTGACCGATCGCTCCAAAGCTGTATTTTCTTTTTTTGGTTTTCATAGTGATTCCTCCTTCCCATCGCTATAGGATTGGGATTTCAGAATTTCCTGATAAACCAAACAGTCTTTGATCAGGTCCTCGTGTTTGCCCTGACCAACAATGGCACCGTTGTCAAGCACCAGAATGCGATCGGCATGTTTAATGGTGCTGATCCGCTGGGCGATGATTAACACCGTTTTATCGCCAAATTTTTCGCGAATGGCTTTTCGCACCAGGGAGTCGGTTTTAAAATCAAGTGCCGAGAAGCAGTCATCAAAGATGGTAATCGGGGCTTTTTTGACCGCTGCTCGGGCAATCGAAAGACGCTGCCGCTGGCCGCCGGAAAGATCCTTACCACCCTGGGAAATGGTGCTACTAAGCTGCCCTTCCCGTTCATTGACAAAATCAAGCGCCTGAGCGACCGATAAGGCTTCGGTGACCTCTGCTTCGGTGGCCTGATCCTTGCCGACCCGAATGTTTTCCAGCACCGTTCCGCTAAATAACACCGATTCCTGGGGCGCATAGGCAATGATGCTTCTTAAGTCATGCTGGCTGCAATCCCTAATATCAATCCCATCGATCACGATCGCCCCAGCACTGACCTCATAAAGCCGCAAAATCAGATTGACCAGGGTGGTTTTTCCGGAACCAGTAGCACCAACGATCGCGGTAATTTTTCCCGGTTCAGCGACAAAGTTTAAGCGGTCCAGGACATTGATTTCCGCCCCGCTATAACCAAAGGAGACATCCTTAAATTCAATCCGTCCGGTAATGTTTTTAAGGGCGGTGGGATTTTTCTTATCCTGAATCGAAAAGTCGGTATCCAGCACCTCTTTTACCCGGGCGGCTGAAACCGCCGCCTGAGGATAAGCCATCAGTAAAGCCGATACCAGACCCAGGGCTGACATAAACATTAAGACATATTGGATAAATACCATCAAACCGCCCAAAGTGACGATTTGCTGCTGTACTTCTTCAGCGCCTAACCACAGGATAATCACCATTGTCAGGTTCATCATCAGTTGCATCAGCGGGGCAAAAAAAGCCACCGCATAATTCGCTTTTATCGCCGCTTGCATGCCTTCCTGATTGGCCTGAGCAAATTTCTCGGTTTCATAATCCTGACGATTAAAGGCCCGAATCGCCCGGACTCCAGTCAGTTTTTCTTTCATCAACAGGTTTAGCCGATCGACCTTCTGCTGCATGATCTTAAACAAGGGCATACTTCGGGCGGTAGTTAGTCCGATGATAATGGTGGTGATCAAAAACGATCCCAATAGCAACAGCGTCAGGGTAATGTTTTCGCGAAAGGCCATCACCAGGGCGCCGACGCCGGTGATTGGAACCAGTAACAGTGACCGCAAGCCGTTAATGACAACGATTTGCATCTGGGTGGCGTCAGTGGTCGAACGAGTCAGCAGCGTGGCCGCTCCAAAAAAATTAAAATCAGTCTGAGAAAAACTCTTGACCTTGTCAAACACATCCGCTCGAATCCGACTGGTAAAGGAGGCGGTAACATAGGCTGAATAGTAGCTCGACGCCACCATACAAACCGCCGCTAGCAGCGAGACCGCTAACATCATCGCACCGCTTTTTAAAATATACGGGGTATCCCCTTGAGCCACCCCATTTTCAATAATATCACCCATCATCGTCGGCAGATAAAGCTGGGCTGCCGCCTGACTGAGGACAAAGACAAAAACCAGAATCATCTGAAGCCGGTAATCTTTTAAATAACGTATCAGTAAACTGACCATCGGCTACTCCTTGTCCACTAGGGCAAAGAAAAAGTTTTCTTTAACCAAGGTGTCAATAACCCGCACCGGCTTGATCTGATTCCCGGAAATACCCCGCATAATCATCAGATCCCGATAAAGGGCATAGGTTTCTTCCTGCACAAAAGAAATCTCCGAGGGACTTAAGACGCCGCTTTTTACCTTGGCACCAATCGATGGATTAGCAGTTCCCAGCTTATCTTCCATGATTTGGCGATATTCTTGATATCGTTCCCTGGCTAAGCGTTTCTCAGCTTCAATAAAAATTACATAACGTCCGGGCGATACGGCCACATCGGCATAGACCGAGTAATCGACCAGTTCGCAGCCGGTATCTTTGGCAAATTCCTTAACTGCCCAGGAAACACATTCTTCGGTGGTCTTTTCGCCGGCAATGCTGACCATCTGATTGAGTCGATAAACAAATTTGATCTTGGGACAGTTTTTGTACCAACCGACCACCCGCACCACGTCTTTGATGCGATAGCGATAAAACCCGGAGGTGTTGGTCAGGACAATTTCATAGTCCTTACCCAGTTCGAGTTGTTCCATGGTCAGGGTTTGTTCCCGGTCTTCCTGATCGATCGGGATAAATTCATAAAAGGCCGAGTCCGGAATCAGGACAAATTCCTGGGATTCCATTTCATTGCAAATCGCCATAATCGACTCGGATGCGGCATAAACACTGAAATAAATGGGGATATCCCCCAAATACTGACGCATTTTATCGGTGTAAACCGAAAAGCTCCCACTACCAATCGCATGGACAAAGGCCAGCTCGGGCCAGATCCGCGGAATAATCGGGCTGTCAAAGCCTTTTTCAAATTCTTTTCGCAGTTCTGCCGCCCGCTTGGGATTAGGCTTAATCTGAGTCAGCAGTTGCGCTTTGATATCATCAGGTATTTTTATATCCGGGTCGATGGTACCTTTTTCAATATCATCGACAATCATTTCCCAGTTTGTTTCCATGTATTTCATCAAGTCAGAAATACCGGTCATAAAGGCAGAAACAATATAGGACAGATTTCGCTCCATCAGTCCAAAGCGAAGGTGAGCATATTTGGTGTCCATTATTTCAGTAGGAAAAACGATTTCCTTGGGTGAGGTGAACATCAGAAATAAAAGGTTTTTAATACTGTAAACACCCCGCCCTGAAATAGACCCGGCAAACAAACCATTGGGCAGCGTTTCAAATTTGACTTCCATCAGGTTTAAGCCGCGACCGCGTTTCCACTTTTTACCCAATGCCCGGGCGATAATGGCAAAGCTGAACTGGGTGGCATACTCCCGGTAAAGATCCACGGTTTGTTCCGAAACCGGGATCTTCTTAGGATTATCGACACTACCGGAAGTTAGGGCATAATGAACAATCGGGTCTTTGGTAATCAGATCCGTCTCTCCTGCTACCATCCGTTCAATATAGGGGGCGTAATCATCATAAATCGAAAAAGGCACCATTTTCTGATAGTCTTCAATGGTTTTTATTTGATCAAAGTGATAGCGTTTTCCGTATTCGGTGTCGGCATTTTTGGCAAGCATGTCGAGCATTAATTGTTTATTGATCGCTGGAGCATTTTCGGTTAAACGATCAAAGTTCTCAATTTTTTTATAACCCTTCTTAATATTGAGGGAATAGATCAATTTGGGAATTATCTTTATCATTTTTCACCTTCCTTTGCCCAATCGACAATACTGCTACTGTCCGGGTATTCGCTAACAATGGTTTTTAATTTGGTTTGATTGACATTTTTTCCGGGCATGATTGATCGGGTGAATAGCGAATCCCGGTAACCGTCTCTAACCACAATAAGCTCGGCTGGCCATAATTGCTGTGCTACTCGTAATTGCTGATAACTGGGATTTATCTCAGCTAAATGCTGCTCTAAGCTGACTCTGAAAGAATCGCTATCAAATCGCTCTGAATAGGGTTCTAGCATAAAGATCAGCTTGTTATTTTCCTGATCCAACAAGACCTGATAAAAACGGATCTCATGATTCAAACGATCGGATATCGTCTGGATCGCGCCATCGATTTCATAAACCCGTAATTGCAATTGTTGCACTTGCAGTTTTTCCGACTCTTTGCAGACAAAAACAAGCCTGGGAAGCTGATTGTTGATTTCTGTCACATAGACAATATCCTTCATATTATAACGATACAGTCCCGAATAGGAGGTGATAATCAGCTCATAATAGCAACCCTTTTCTAATTCATGAACCAGAACAGTTTGATTATGCGTTGCTCCTACCGGTAAAAATTCAAAAAAATAACCAAATAGCGCCGGTAATCCGGCTGGATCCTGGGCCTTATCTGGTATATTGAACTTGCCTTCGCTGGCGCCATAGCCCCATTCCAAAAATTTGACTGTCTGGGGTAGTTGCTTTTTGATATCGGCCACAATTTTTGCTGCACTGGCTGACATCCAACAAGATACTACCGCAAAATCCGGCCAAATCGCCGCCACATCCAGGGTCTTTTTATTTTCAAGAATCGTTTCCAGTTCTGCTGCCCGCTCCGGGTCTGCTACTAATTCAGAGACCAGTTTTTCCCTTAGCGACGGATCGATCGTGATGCTGGCAGATATCTGACCAGTTCTGATATCTGCCAGCAATTCGGCGGCTTGAGCATTCATTTTTTTAAGCAGGATATTAAAGTGGGCAATATTACTACAAACTACACCGACCAGATTTTTTTCTGCTAATGCGTAACGAATCGTCAAATAATCCGTGGCCTCATTGCTCACTTCTTTGGCCATCATCATTGCCGGCGGTAGCACCATTTTTTTTAGCATCTCGGTTGGCATATCTTTGGCCGCCTGACCGGAAGCTGAGCCAATCGCGATGCCCCCTGCCGTTCTGCCGTACTCCGAGGGGTTGGCAATGGCCAGCACCTTTTTGCCCGCTGCCATCACTTCTGGGGCCAGCATCAACAAGAGAATCGCCCGAATCTGTGAAACCAGACCCTTGACCAGTTGACCGTTTTTGCTTTCCGGAATTAGCTTAGGGATTCCGGTGGAACCGCTGGTGGCGATAAAACTGGCTGTCGCACCATCAAATAAGATGTCACCCGTACCCGCTTTTAGCTTTTCAATCTCCGCTTCAACCTGGGAATAATCCGAAATGGGCAGCTTATTTCTAAAGTCATCGACGCTTTTAAGCTCTGCAAAACCCATTTTTTTGCCAAACTCACTATTCTGGGCAGATTTTAAAATATCCTGAAGCACACGCATTTGTGTGACCTCAGGAATACTCTCCATATAATAGAAGCTTTTTATTAATTTTTCATTGGGCATTTCCTTTAATAATTCAGGAATGCTCTTGTCTTCACTGCCTGCCAGGATGGCATTTAAAATTTCATCCGGCTTTCTCTCTTCTGCCATTTGCACACCCTATTCAATCGTTAAAATATCTGAAAATCCGGTCATATCAAATACTTCCTGGATCTCCGGCTTGACATTTTTGATTACCAGACTGCCACTTAGCGCCTTGGATTTCTTTTGGATCAGCAGTAACACTCTTAATCCAGCACTGCTGACAAAATCAAGCTTGTCGAAGTCTAAGATCATGTTGAATCCTTGCTTGGTGTAATAGACTTCCATTTCTTTTTGAAAATCAGGAGAGGTATTGGTATCCATCCGACCTTCTAATTCGACCATAAAAATATCGCCTTCTTGTTTTACTTCAATTTTCATTATTGTACCCTTTCTTTCTTCAAAACTAAAAATAATCTGCATTAAAAATAATTTGCAAAAAAAATGATCTGCAAATTTTTGTTTAAATCTGTAACGAGAATCCTAAAAATGTGTCAATTTTAACAGCCCGTTGACCATGATGATCAACGTGTTATCCCCGACATAAGGCAGCCCGAAAACTTCGATCGCCTGTTTTATGACACAGCTGAGATTTTGTACTTTAAATTCTATTTGTATTTTAAATTCTAATTGATCATACCATAATAATTTACCATGCGCAATTACAAAACGATTGGAAATGTAAAACTGTATTTATCCAAGATAGCGGTATGCTTATCGTCTCTTATTAACGCAATCCGCTGACCACAACGCCTTGCCAATTTAACCCTGTGTAGACTAGTCTGGGAATCATTTTGGGAGCTTGTTACTTTTTTCTTTACATCTAAATTTTTCTTTTACATCTTCGTTACAATCTATTTACATTGACAATAATTTATGCTAGAATTAATACACTTAGAACAAATATGAGCATTTATGATTACAATTTAGATTTAAATAAACAAAAAGGGAAGGAAAGTCATGAAAAAGAACTCTATTATTTCTATTATTATCATCCTACTCATTCTCCTTACCGCCATTTTGTTTGTTCGCGGCTGCAGCCAAAAAGGCAGCGAAGTGAAAAACTATACCGTGGCAGGTACCTACACCGAAACAGCAACCTATCAAAGTGGGGAGATCAAGGTTTCCGGTGTTAACCTTGAAAATGCAACCTTTACCGGCAACCTGACCGTTACTGATGCGGTTACCGATGGCGAGATTCGGCTGACCAACTCAGCCGTACAAGGTGAATTGCTGGTAAAAGGAGGTGATACCATTTATCTTGATGGCGGCTCCTACCAGAACATCATTCTTGAAAAACCTGGGGTGAAAATTATTTTACTTGGTGAAGCTACAGTTGAAACCTTAACCGCCAGAGCAGCTGCTGATATCCTGGTTGACAGTCAAAGTAAGGTAAAGACCCTGAATGTTGACAGAGCCGCTAGCCGAACAGCTATCACCACTCAGGCAAATGGCACCATTGAGAATATTCAGTCGCGCGGGATCAGCGATATCATCCTCAACACCCCAGCTAAACTGGTTGGCTTTGGCACTGGTGCTGGCGGATCAACCCTTGTGGCCAACGCCGCGATTGATAAAATTGTGGCTGAAGCTAAGGTTGTTTTAACGCTTAACGCCAATGTCGAAACGGTATTATTAACCGCTACCGGTGAAGGAACCACCATCACCCTTGCTAATAATGCTGTGATCGCCACCCTGGCGACTGAAACCCGGGTCGAGATAACCGGTGAAGGCAGCGTCACCAGTGCCACCACCAATGATGCTCTTAATATCATCGGCACCATTACACCGGAGGTCGTTTATATTACCACTAAACCGGTTGTCAGTGACGCTAATGGCGCCTTGTCAGCCTCAACCAATACCGCCCGGGTCGCTGATAGCGCTTCCTCAGGTGGTAGCAGCGGCAGTTGGTATTCCAATTCAAGCGGTTCCGGGTCGATCATCAACACGATCCATGAAACTCCGTTTATCCCCCCGACCCCACCAAGTCCAAGCCCACCAACGCCAACCCCACCGAGCCCGCCGGTTAATATTTCGGTTGAAGCGATTCAGATAACACCGGTTGAAGCAGATGTAATTATGGGTAATACCTTAAAATTAAACACCGTTATTTTTCCTAAAAACGCCACTAATCAGACGATTATCTGGGAAAGCTCCAATAGCGCTGTTGCCACCGTTAGCAATGGGGTGGTCACACCGGTGTCGAATGGCGAAGCGACCATCACCGCCCGAACTCAGGACGGCAATAAAACCGATACCAGTAAGATTACCGTTAAAACCAATATTGGTGCCGTTACCATGATTAATACGATCAATGCCGTCAATAACGGCATTGCTGAAACAATTGCCTACGACAGCAGCTATGCCCTACCCGTAGTAGTCATTGTACAGGGTTATGGCAGCGAGCTCTTCCCTTGTTCGGTAACCTGGGCTCCCAATGTTGTTGATACAAAAAAGGTTGGTCAAACAACCTATACCGGAACCCTGGTGATGCCTGCTGGTTATCTCAACCTGACTAATATCCAGGCCTCAATCACCCTCACCGTTCTGGCGCAACCGGTTATTACTGCCAGCGCTGAGCTATCATCACAGCGCATTTACCTAAATGAAGATCCCGCTCCGGTTTTTGTGGAAGCCAGTATTACAGAAGATAAGACCCTAACCTATCAGTGGTCTTATCGTAGCGGCGATGTCGAGACCGCACTGCCAGAGGTTACCGGCCCAATTTATGATCCCCCGGTATCAACAACCCCGGGGACTGTCTATTATAATTGCGTGATTTCCTCAGAAAATGCTGAGCCGGTTACCGTCTTAGCAGGTATTGTAGTGACCAGTGTCGACCCCGCGATATTGCCGGCTACTCCTGAACCAGCTGAACCGGCTGAAATAACCAACCCCACCGAACCGGCCGTCGCAACGGAGTTATCCGAAATGCCGACCATCACGGAACAGCCCACCAGCATTTCTCAACTCAGTGGCGTGGCCCTGGCAACCAGTTTGGCTCAGGCCACCCGTACTGCCCAGGCTGCCCTCGGCACTCCCAAATCAGAAGCTACCGCTGCACCCTTCCGAGTGGTAGCCAGTGTCAATGACGGTGGCACCCTCAGCTACCAATGGTTTGAAAGCGCTGAGGCGGTTAATGCAGATGGCAAAGCAATTGACGGTGCCACCAGCAAAACCTTCGAGGCCGCTACCGCCGGCCCGGCCGGTACCACCTACTACTATGTCGAAATCACCAACACCAAAACCGGCTGCCTGCCAGTAACAGCCGTCAGTCTCCCAGTTTCACTCACCGTCGTTTAACTAGCCGAGAAAGAAAAAGAAGTGATCATCCAAATAATGGTGATCACTTCTTTAAGATTATCGCACAACTACCGTACCGACCAATTGTTAATCTGTTGTTCGCTGCGGGATCGGACAGGCGATGCCGTGTCCGCCCCGATGCGTACAACATGATGTAACAATTGTCGGTACTACTTATTCCTAAATTTTAAGAAGTGATCATCCAAATAAAGATGATCACTTCTTTTTAACATTTTTTGTAGGTTAAAGCTTATTCCATTTCGACGACTAGTTCGCCGGATTGGACGCTTTGTCCGCTTGATACGTAGATCCGTTTAACCTTGCCGTCTTCGCTGGCGACCATTTCGGTTTCCATTTTCATGGCTTCAACAATAACCAGAGCCTGGTTTTTTTTGACTTCTTCGCCTTCATTTACCAATACTTTTAGTACGGTTCCAGGAATGCCTGAGCCAATCTGTTTGGAATTCTTGGGATCGGCTTTTAGCATCGTGACCTTTTGTTTGGCTGAAAGGCTGCGTTTATCTTCGACATGGATTTCGCGACGGAAGCCATCCACTTCGAACATGATCGAACACATTCCTTCCTCGTTAGGCACGCCGATACTGACCAGTTTGATGACAAAACGTTTTCCCTTGGATACTTCCACGTCGATGACTTCGCCAACCTTTAGACCATAGAAGAAAGCGTGGCTTTCCATCCGCATGAAATCACCGTACTCCTGCATAAATTCCATATACTCTTTCATCACCTTAGGATACAAGGCGACACTTAGCACTTCCCGATCGTCCAGCTCAACGCCAAATTCTTCCTGGAATTCTTTTTTAATCTTATCAAAATCTTCGTCCGGCAATAATATCCCGGGACGAACGGTAATCGGTTCGATTCCCTTTAAGACAATCTTTTGAAGGTCGGGATCAAATCCACCTTCGGGCTGCCCGATCATACCCTTGTAAAAATCGACCACCGAATCCGGATACGACAATTCTTTGCCCTTGGTTTTGATGTTATCAACGGTTAAGTCATTCTGTACCATGAAGATGGCCAGATCGCCAACCGTTTTTGATGAGGGGGTTACCTTGACAATATCACCCAGCATCAGGTTTGCTTCCATGTATTTTTCTTTGACTTCTCTAAACTTATGACCTAAACCAAAGCTTTCTACCTGAGCCCGCAGATTGGAGTATTGTCCTCCTGGTATTTCCAACTTATAAATCTCTGTTGACCCAGATTTCATTTCAGATTCAAACTTACTGTAAACCTGACGGGTGGTACCCCAATAATCTGAAAGAATCTGTAGTTCATCCTCATTTAGACCGGTGTCTCGCGGGGTATTTTTCAAGGCGGCGACAATCGAATTCAGCGCTGGCTGAGAGGTTAAACCGCTGACTCCGTTGAGTGCTGCGTCAGCTATATCAACCCCCGCCATTTGCCCAAAGAGCACCGTTGCCACGCCATTCCCGGTGGTATCATGGGTGTGGAGATGGATGGGTAGACTAACTTCCTGCTTTAAGGCTTCAACTAGCTTATAGGCTGCTCCTGGTTTTAGTAAACCAGACATATCTTTAATAGCCAAGATATGGGCTCCGGTTTTTTCGATCTCCCGGGCCATTCTTAAGTAGTAATCGAGATTATATTTGGTTCGCGATGTATCTAAAATATCGCCAGTATAACACATACTGACTTCCGCAATCTTATCGGTTTTTAATACCTCCTCAATGGAAATTTTCATCCCGTCCATCCAGTTAAGCGAGTCAAAAATACGGAAGATATCAATACCGCTTTTTGCCGCTTCCTGAACAAAGGCGCGGATCACATTGTCGGGATAATTCTTGTAACCGACCGCATTAGCGCCGCGCAGCAGCATCTGGAATAAAATATTGGGGATCCGTTTTCGCAGTTCATCGAGCCTCCGCCAGGGTGATTCTTTTAAGAAGCGGTAGGCCACATCAAAGGTTGCGCCACCCCACATTTCCAGAGCGAAGAGATCTGGTGCCAGGGCTGCGGTTTCCCGGGCGATCTTGATCATATCGCGGCTACGCACCCGGGTGGCGGCGATCGACTGATGCGCATCCCGGAAGGTGGTATCAACCATTAGCAGTTTCTCCTGCTCTTTGATCCATTTGACCAGACCATCTGGTCCCCGTTCATCAAGTATCTGCTTGCTACCCCGAAATTCGGTGTCAACAGGAATCGTCGGGATATAGGGCTCATTAAAATCGGGTTTGTTGCCAAAGGTTTCATTAACAATAATATTTCCAAAATATTTGAGCACCGTCGATGCTTCACTTTTCTGATCTTCAATCTCAAACAGTTCAGGGTGATCATCAATAAACTTGGTGTCACAGTTTCCGTTAATAAAGGTCGGGTGCTGGAGCACATTGATAAGAAAATCCTTATTGGTTTTAACCCCTTCAATTTTCATTTCTTTCAGGGCACGCAAGGCTTTGCGGCGAGCATCTTCAAAGTTTCTCGAAAAAGAGGTGCTCTTAACCAGCAAACTGTCATAATAGGGGGTGATTTCGGCCCCGGTAAAGCCATTCCCACCGTCGAGGCGAATCCCAAAACCACTGCCGGTACGATAGACATCGAGCCGTCCGGTATCTGGCATAAAGTGATTTTTCGGATCTTCGGTCGTGATCCGGCACTGGATTGCCGTTCCTCTGGTCTCAACGGAATCCTGACTGGGAATTCCAATTTCTTCGGAGTCGAGCGGTAAGCCCTGGGCAATTAAAATCTGCGATTGCACCAGATCAATTCCGGTGACTAATTCGGTGACGGTATGTTCGACCTGAATCCGGGGATTCATTTCAATAAAATAATGGTCGCCCTTTTTATCAACCAGAAACTCAATCGTTCCGGCATTCCGGTAGTTTACTTCTTTGGCCAGTCTGAGGGCATCCTTACAGATCGCCTGACGCTGTTCGTCATTGATACTTAGTGATGGCGTAAATTCGACGATTTTCTGGTGTCGCCGCTGGATTGAGCAATCCCGCTCAAAAAGATGCACGATATTGCCATGGTTATCACCCAGAATCTGCACTTCAATATGTTTGGGTTCTTCTAAATACTTTTCAACAAAAATGGTGCCATCACCAAAAGCTTTGGTTGCTTCACTGGTAGCCGAATGGAATTCTTTTAGCAAATCTTTTTCTTCGCGGACAATTCGCATCCCTCGTCCGCCACCGCCAGCAGCTGCTTTCAAAATAATCGGATAACCAGCTTTCTTTGCAAACTCCAACGCTTCAGAATCCGAGGTGATCGGTTTTTCGACGCCGGGAATGGTTGGCACTTTGACACTTTTGGCAACAATCTTTGATTGAATCTTGTCGCCCATCTTTTCCATCATTTCGTGGGTTGGTCCGATAAAGACGATCCCTTCCTCTTCACAGCGTTTTGCAAAAAGTGGGTTTTCGGCAAGAAAACCGTAACCGGGATGAATGGCATCAACCTCTTTTTTCTTGGCCAGGGTGATGATCTTGTCCATATCCAGATAAGCTTCGACCGGTCCATTGGTGCCGGTAATCAGATAAGACTCGTCTGCCTTTGTTCTAAAAAGGGACAGTTTATCTTCTTGTGCATAAATTGCCACGGTATGAATGCCAAGCTCCTGACAAGCCCGAATAATCCGGATGGCAATTTCTCCTCGATTTGCGATTAATACTTTATTAAACTTTTTCATCTTTCCTTCTACTTTCTTGCATGCATTTTTATGCATCAATAATCCTCATCTGCCAAAAATTAATTGTAGCTATTATATAAAATTGTATGGAAATATTAAAGCTATTTTTTCAGGAATGACAAATTATTTTTTTCCACTGCAGATTGGTATTCAATTCAGCCTCAAAATCGATTCCTGATCACTTCTGCTTAATGTTTTCTTTATTTAACTTTTCTGTTTCAGCCTGGTTATGATATTTTTCGAGCACTGCATAGTCGACTCTTTGGGGGCGCCTGACGGTTTTCTTTGGAGCCCGCTTATAATCGGTCAACTTGCATGATCTTCCATTTTTTTCTTTTGCTTTGGCTCTTTCGGTTATTTCTTTTTCCAGACGTTGAAAGCCATAGCGTCTTTCCGTCTCTGCTTCCATTTTCTGATTATCAGAATAGAGGGAGGTTGAGAGACGTCTTACGATAAAATAACCAGGAATAACAATCACCAAAACAATCATGAGCATGCCAATATTCATAACTATTCCCCTCCTTTGATCTTTTCTTTTTTTTGGATCCAGTCCTTCTGATAGTCCTTGCTGGAAACCAAAATCTCCCGCAGAAACCGCTCATATTCTTTAGTGTAATTCTTATTTTTAAGCTGAATCAAATTCTTTTGCAACATTTTTTCCTCCCGGTCTTGATCGAATATACTACCATGATTATTGAATTTATATTCAGCCACAGCCTGGATGCAGTCCATTCGGCTTTCAAAAAGCGCCCGCATCTGAGCATCAATCTCATCGATTCTATTTCTGATTTCATCTAATGATTTCAATCGCTACCTCCTAAAGTAAAAAATCTGCCAAACAGATGGCGGTGGCCGCTTCTACCACGGGAAAGGCTCGGATCACGATGCAGGGATCATGACGACCTTGTATTTTAACAGTCGCGTCGTTCATCTCAGCCAGATTAATGGTCTGCTGTTCTTTGCCAATCGAAGGCGTCGGCTTAACAGCCACCTGAAAAACAATCGGCATCCCGTTGGATATCCCGCCGTTGATACCGCCATTGTAGTTCGTCACGGTCTCAATCTGGCCGTCCCTGATTCGCAGACCATCATTGGTTTGAGAACCCCGCATACTGACCATCTCAAAACCAGCCCCAAAGGTCACCCCTTTAACCGCTGGAATCGAAAATAACAACCCTGCAAGGCGACTTTCGATGGATTCAAAAAAGGGATTACCGATTCCCGCTTCCAGACCGGTGATAAACCCTTCCACCGAACCACCCAGCGAATCCTGATCCTCCATTGCCTTAATAATCGCCTGTTTCATGACTTCTTCCAGATTAGCATGATAAAGTGGAAAGGCCGGATTTTTAAAGCCGTTGATTAGGGTTTGATAGACCTGCCAATCATCAATCGAGGCATCTTTTACCTCACCGATCGATACAATCCGACTGCCGATCCCCAGCTCTGGTCGGATTACGCTTAAAACCGCTTTGGCAATCGCGCCAGCAAAAACCAGCGGTGCTGTCAACCGGCCGGAAAAGTGACCGCCGCCGCGATAATCCTGAAAACCGCCATAACGGGCGTTAGCCGTATAATCAGCATGACCTGGTCGCATCAGATCCTTGGTTTTGGTATAATCGCCAGAACGGGTATTTTCATTGCGGATCAGGCCGGCCAAGGGTGCGCCAGTGGTTTTGCCGTTAAAAATACCACTAAGGACTTCAATTTGATCACCTTCTTTGCGGGGCGTTGCCAGTGGGTTTCCCCGGGCTGCCCGGCGGTTTAGCTCATACTGAACCCCATCCAGATCGATATCAATCCCAGCAGGGAGCCCATCGATGACCGCACCGATACCATTACCATGGGATTCACCAAAAATCGACAACTTAAATTTATTTCCCCAGGTCGAGCCCAATCCACTCACCTCCCATTGCTTTAAAATCTTCCCAAAAGTGCGGGTAGGATTTATTGACGGCTTCGGCACCATCGAGAATGATATTTCCATTGGCACAAATCGACGCAATCGCTACGGCCATCGCAATCCGATGATCATTATGGCTCTGCACATGCCCCCCGGTAAAGCCGGAAACCCCGTGAATCACCAGTCCGTCGGATGTTTCTACAATATTGCCACCTAGTTTGTTAAGTACATCAGCGGTAGCCATCAACCGGTCTGACTCTTTAAAGCGCAGTCGCTCACCATTGATAATGGTGGTGGTGCCGCCACTCAGGCTGCCTAAGACTGCCAGAATCGGAACCAGATCGGGACACTGGGATACATCGATGACAATCCCGTGGGTATCTGATTTTTTTACGACCAGGCCCTCTGCTTCCGTGCTGATTGCTCCACCCATTTGCTTGATCAGATCAACGATCACCTTATCGCCCTGAAACGAGGCCAGATCCAGATCCCGGCAGTCGATCATTTCACCAATAGCGCCGGCAACCAGCCAGAATGCCCCCTGCGAAAAATCACCTTCGACCCGGTAATGACAGGGGCTATAGGCCTGATTTCCCTTGATTAGAAAACGCTGATCATGATCGTTGACAATCGCAATCCCAAACTGTTTTAAAACGTCCAGGCTAATGTCAAGATAGGGTTTAGATTCCAGCTTCGAGGTCAGTTCAATGACTGAATCACCATCAAGCAGCGGCAGTGCAAAAAGTAACCCGGTAATAAACTGCGAACTTACCCCGCCATCAATCTGATAGCTGCCGGGAGTCAGCGTCCCTTCCAGCGCTAGTGGTAAATCCTGTTGTTGATTCAAATGTTCAAACTGAATTGCTTTTTCCTTAAATATTTCATAATAGGGCTTCATCGGACGGGTAACCAGGCGACCCTTTCCGGTAATCACCACCCGTTTAGGCTGGAGCAGCACAATCGGGATAATAAAGCGCAGCGTCGACCCCGACTCATTGCAGGCGATGGTCTCAGTCTTTAACGCCAGCGGATCGCAACCGTTAATTTTTAATGTAAAACGCCCGTTTTGCTCTTCCTGGTAAGAAATACTGGCCCCTAATGCGGTCATTGCGTCACAGGTAGCAATCATATCCTGAGACATCAGCACATTTGAAATCACGCTTTCGCCCTTAGCCAGCCCCGCCGAAATAATCGCCCGGTGGCTGACACTCTTCGAAGGCGGTATTTCCAAACTGCCCCTTAATAATTTTGGTGTAATCTCTATCGTTCTCATTTTCTTCCTCTTTTACTTTTTCGACTTCGCAAATGGACAAATAGATAACCCCGTACCGACAATGACCTAAGATTAACAATTGGTCGGTACGGTAAGTTATCTCTCTGTTTATTTGCAGCTATTATCTAAACAGTTCGATGGCCTGGGGTTTCTGGATTTTGACAATCTGAGCCTTGCCGATTTTTTCCAGGGCACAGATGTAAAGCGACTCATTCTCAAACTTCTTATCGGTAAACAATATTTCCTGAACCTTGTCGAGGGGCATTTTCGGAAGCTCCGTCGGCAAACCATAATTATCGAGGATTTCAATAATATTGTCGTAGGTATCCTTCTGGCTGATCCCCTCAGCTACAGTTTTTTTAGTGATCTGTGCCATCCCAATAGCAACCGCTTCACCGTGAGAGTATTTTTTGTATTTAAAATAGGTTTCCACCACATGGCCAACGGTATGGCCAAAATTTAAAATCCGCCGCAAGCCCTGCTCATGCTCATCGGTCTGAACCACATCCCGTTTAATCTGACAACATTTGGCAATGATCTCTTCCATATCCTCGACCAGATCCTCATAATAAGCATATCCCATCAGTTTGACAAAAAGTGGCGCACTGCTGATACAGCCGTACTTGATAACCTCGGCCATGCCATCAATCATATAATGATCGTCAAGGGTCTCCAGGAATAAGGGATCAATGATAACGGCCTTAGGTTGATGAAAAGCCCCGACCAGGTTTTTGCCATAATCCAGATCAATCCCCACCTTTCCGCCGACACTACTGTCAACCTGCGCCAGCAATGACGTCGGTACCTGGATCAGGTCAATGCCGCGAAGATAAGTTGCCGCGCAAAAGCCGCCTAAATCTCCCACCACACCACCACCCAAGGTCAGGATGGCATCACTGCGGGTGATATTGCATTTAACTAACTCCGTATAAATTTCGGCGGTTTGAGACAGACACTTGCTGCCCTCTCCCGGCGGAATGACAATGCTATAAACCTTCGGCCCAGCTTGACGAACCTGACGTTCGACCTCACTTAAATACTCTTTCGCAACGTTTTTATCGGTGATGATCACCACCTTATGATACTCGGAAAAGAGCGCTCTCATTTGTGATAACCGCCCTTTAATGCCTTTTTCGATAATAATCGGGTACTGGTGTGTATTCTCTGTTTTGCAAATTAATTCCTTCATTTTCTCGGCTCCTTTAAAATCTTAACATCTATTATATCATAGTTTTTTCAATTTAAAACCATAAAGCACTGTCTTGCGTTTTTTAAATGGTCTAGTAGTGTTAACACCTGTCTTTCTGATAAAGACAGATTTACTTATAAAAGAACCGCCTTAAATAAGACGGTTTGTATTGTAGGTATAGCACTAACGTAGTACCGACAATTATTAATCTGATTGTCCGCATTGGGGCGGACACGGCGGAGCCTGTCCGAGCTTGCGCGAAGGCAACGAGCCAATCACACGCTCGCTTGTAGTTGGCGACTGCCCGCGAACCAAAGAGAAAGAAGCGTAGCGGATTTCTCGTGGTTGCGGCGTACAATAGATTAAAATTGGTCGGTACGGGAAATCAACGTGATCGGCATGGGTAAGACGGTTCTTTTCTTTCTATCGGTCTTCCTTGAAATAATTTTTACCAAGCCAGGCGGGTTCTTTTTTGTTGCTGGTCTTACGCATCGAGGTAAAGATCAAAACAAACACCGTTGCCAGGTAAGGCAGGGCTGTGAAGAAGTAAATCGAAACCGGCAGGGTGTACTGCTGGAGCCAGAAACTGGCAATATCCAGGGCTCCAAAGAAGTAGGCGCCCAGCAAGGCTTTGCCGGGATTCCACATCGCAAAAATAACCAATGCCACCGCGATCCAACCACGGCCGCTGACCACATTAACCGGATAGATGCTGATGTAAACCAAGGATAAAAAGGCACCACCCAGACCACACAGCGCCCCACAAAGGGCAATATTGAAATATTTATACTTATCTACCGGTATGCCACTGGCATCAGCCGCCACCGGATTTTCCCCGACCATCCGGGTATTTAAACCCCACTTGGTTTTATAGAGATAGATATAAATAGCAATCACCAGAAAATAAGAAAAATAGACATAAACACTCTGGTTGAAAAAGATCTGTCCGACATATGGGATATCGCCCAAAACCGGCAACTTGATCGGGGCAAAAAAAGTGGTAATCGCTTCTGGCACCTTTTTACCGACAAAGTTCTTGCCAAAGAAAGCCGCAAAACCAACCCCAAAAATACTGAGGGTCAACCCGGTAACAACTTGATTGGCCTTCAAACTAATCGTCAGGAAACCGTAAATTAGCGCCCCACAGGCTCCGGCCAGCGCCGCGCAAAGCACTGCGATGTAGGGGTTACCAAAGGTGAATCCGGCGATAAAACCGACTACTGCGCCCATTTGCATCATCCCTTCGACCCCAAGATTCAGGTGACCGACCTTTTCTGAAATAATTTCTCCCAAGGTCGCATAAAGCAAACAGGTTCCGGCCTTTACCGCAGCCGTTAAGAAAAAAACAAATTCCATTATGCCACCTCTCTTTTGGTTTTATCAGAAACAAAGCGGTACTGTATGACAAACTCACTGCCCAAAATAAAAAACAGGATGATCGCCTGGATCATTTCTGCCACCGAACCAGGAATCTGGAAGGCCGTTTGAATATAAGAGGCTCCCTGCAATAAGACCGCAAAGGCAAAGGAATTAACCACTACAAAGGGTACCTTGAGTCCCGAGAGCCAGGCTACGATAATGGCCGTGAAACCCAAACCGCCAGTGATTTGCGTCGATAACGCCCCGCTGACACCGGTGACTTGCATCATCCCCACCACACCACATAAGCCGCCACTGATAAGAGCGGCGATCATAATCGTTTTAGTGACATTGATGCCGATGTATCTGGCGGTATTCTCACTTTCACCCAAAACTGCAATTTCAAATCCGATTTTGGAGCGGTTCATAAAATAATACATGACCAGGACAATAATAACCGCCATCAGAATGCTTAAATTAAAACCACTGGCACTGGGTAATAAAGCGTTTTGAGGAAGATTGGCAATTTTAGGCATCCCGCTGGCTGCCGGATCCTTCCAAAAATCATATTGCAAAGCGGTTACCAGTGTTAAAGCGATGTAGTTAAGCATCAGCGTAAAGAGGGTCTCATTGGTTCCGAAGCGCGCCTTTAAAAAGGCTGGAACGATCAGCCAAACGGCACCAAAGAAAAAAGAAACCACAATCATCAGGGTTAACATGATCGGCAAGGGCAGGTCTGGTAGCAACCGTACCACCAGCGTAGTTCCGACTGCGCCCATCAGAAACTGACCCTCGGCACCAATATTCCAGAAGCGCATCTTAAAGGCTACCATTACTCCTAAAGACAATACCAGCAAAGGTACCATTTTTTCGATGGTGGCCGCAAAGCGATAGACTGAACCAAAACAACCCTGAATGATCCCAAAATACAACTCAAAGGGATTGGCTCCAGCCACCAGCACAAGAATTGAAGCCAATGCCAACGCCGCCAATACAGCCGCTAGCCGAACAACTATTTTTTCCCGGGTCTTGGGAATATCTTTTTTTACGATATGGAGCATGCTTGTTCTCCTTCACTAATTACCCCGGACATCATTAATCCAATGGCTTCTTTGGTGGTTTTTCTGGGATCCACAATCCCTGTTACCCGGCCTTCGCATAAAACCAGAATGCGATCGCAAAGACTCATCAGAACGTCCAAGTCTTCACCGACATACATAATTGGTTTCATTTTTGCTTTTTGCTCATTGAGCAGTTCATAAATAATCTGTGACGATCCCACATCCAGACCCCTGGTGGCATAGGCGGTGACAAGCAGTTTCGGTTCCAATTCAATCTCCCGGCCCAATAATACCTTTTGAATATTCCCACCGGACAACAAACTGACGGCATGATTTTCAATCGCCGGAGTCGACACATTAAGCCGTTCAACCAGGGCTTCGGCCTTGTCCCGGGAAACTACCCGGGAAATTCCCATCCCTTTTTTATTGCGGTAATCTTTTAATAAGACATTGTCAATGATATCCATCGAGGAAACCAGACCCATTCCCAATCGATCCTCGGGAACAAAGCTTAAGCTGATCCCCATCTGACTGATTTTCTCAGGATTCTTTCCAACGATGTTTTCGCCTTCAAAAATAATCTCGCCAGATTTAAGATGATAGAGTCCGGCGATGCCTTCGCAAAGTTCTTTCTGGCCACTACCAGCAATACCGGCAACCCCAAGAATTTCGCCAGCATAGAGATCAAAGCTGACATGATCCAGAATATGAACCTTGTTTCGGTCAATGGCGGTGATCGCTTTGACTTCCAAAGCCTTTGGACCCCGTTCCACCGCAACATAGGGAACATTCAGTTCCATCATATCACCAACCATCATCCCGGCCAGCTCCTGGGGGGTCGTTTCATCTTTATTAACCGTCTGAATGGTGGCACCCTTACGCATAATCGTAATCCGGTCGCTGATTTCCATGACTTCTTCTAGCTTGTGGGTTATGATAATCACTGAACAGCCTGTTGCCACCATTTTCTTGACAATTTCAAAGAGATTTTGAATTTCCTGGGGAGTCAGTACTGCTGTCGGTTCATCCAGAATGAGAATGTCAGCCCCCCGATACAAAACCTTGAAAATTTCGAGACTCTGCTTCTCGGCAACTGACATTTCATAAACCTTCTTATTGGGATTAATGTCCATTCCCAGTTGAATAATCAATTTCCCCATCTCATCTAAAATCTTTTTCTTATTTAAAAAAGGGGTTGTTTTGCGACTACCGGCGGCAACATTTTCCATCGCTGAAAAAACATCGACCAGCTTGTAGTGTTGCGGCAACATCCCAATGCCCAAGTCCAGGGCTATTTTCGGAGAATTAATATTAACCGCTTGTCCCTTCACTTCAATTTGTCCCGAATCCGGCATATAGATGCCATTTAGAACATTCATTAGTGAACTCTTACCGGCTCCATTTTCTCCTAAGATAGCGTGTACTTCTCCCTTTTTTAATGAAAATTCCACATGATCCAGGGCTTTGACCTTACCAAATACCTTTGTGATATTTTCCATTTTAACCACATAATCATTATTCATATTTTCACCTTTACTAAAAATAGCGGACAGAGTCAGAAGACTCTGTCCGTTAACCTTTTTGTGCTAATTTTTACTATTTTAAACTACCGACTACATTATCAACAAACCAGTCCATACTTAACAGCGCTTCATCTGTCATCGTTGTTCCGGAAGTCACTTTAACAGTTCCGGACTGATCTTTTAATTCGCCAGCGAAGATGACTAATTCTCCTGATTTGATCGCTGCTTCGGCGGTGTCAACCTGAGCTTGGGCAGTTCCTGGTACCAGAGCTGTCAGGTCATCTAGTAAAACGATGCCATCATTCATATCACCCCAGTATTGCTGTGATTTCCAGGTTCCATCAATTACTGCTTGAACGGTATCGGTGTAGTAACCGCTAAAATCCCAAAGCGGTGCAGTCATGTATACTTCAGGCATGGTTGCTGCCGCACTTAAATCATAACCAATCGATAATTTGCCCGCTTCTTTAGCGGCTTCCATGGTAGCGGTGGAATCCTGATGCTGAGCGGTTACGTCACAACCTTGTTGGATCAGCGCTTCAGCAGCTGCTTTTTCAACGGTTGGATCATACCAGGTGTTTGTCCAGGAAACATTAACAGTGGCGGCCGGGTTTACTGATTTTACACCCAATGCAAAAGCGTTAGCGCCACGAATAACTTCAGGAATTGGCATCGCTGCTACATAAGCAATTTTATTTGTTTTAGTTGTTAAACCGGCGACGATACCAGAAAGGTAACGAGGTTCTTCAATTTTCCCAAAGTAAGTTCCCATATTGTCAGCTGTCATATAACCTGAACAATGTTCAAATTTAACATCAGGGAATTCTTCAGCCGCTTCGACCATTCCATCCATAAAACCATAGCTGGTTCCAAAAATAATGGTACATCCCTGGTCAACCATATCTCTAATGGTTGAAATAACGGCGCTTTTTTCTTCTGGCACATTTTCTTTAACGATGGTTTCTACCTTGCCATCCATGTTTTCGACCATTTTTGCCCGACCATTGTCATGAGCCTGTGACCAGCCGCCATCATCTGCCGGTCCGACATAGATAAAACCAACTTTTGTAACCTCAACCTTTGCCTCATCCTCTGTCGATGTCGATCCCGAACTGCATCCGGCAACGCTTACAACCAGTAAAACCAGTGCAAGCATTAATACTCCCAATCTTTTTTTCATTCTCTTCCTCCTATTTCTTATCTGGTTTAGAACCGTTAATCTGAACAGTCCTACCCACACTAGTATTTTAACTAAAAAACAAGTAAAATGCAATCTAAAAAAAGTTGAATAAATCAGTTGCCTCAGCCATGTTTTTATTGCAATCAGGCAATTAATTCGGTATTATAATTATGTAACCGAGGTGAACCAGATTTTTCACCCTGTTAAATGTTTGATTTTGTGTTGAAAGGAGTGTCATTTTGAAAAAAGAGAAAAAAATAAAGAAGCTAGACGTTAAAGAAACAAAGGATTCTAAAAAAGAGACTAAAAAGAAAAGTGCTGCTGACGAAAAAAAAGAAGGTTCGGTTCTTAAAAAAGAAAAATCTGCAGTGCAAAATCTTGAGCAAGCCGATTCAGCAATTGATCTGTCCGACCTCAAGAAATTGATGATTGATTCTGCCCTTCTTTATCAGGATATTCTTGTTTTACCGCAAACCTTTACCGTTAATGAAACCTCCTATTCCCTATATCCTTCAGAACTGAAAGCGCTTGACATGATTGGCCGATTTTCAGGCATTAACCTAACCCAATTAGCTGGCAAACTGGGAATTTCAAAAAGTGCTATTTCAAAGTGCAGCTCCAAACTACTGGAAAAAGAACTGATTGCTAAAGAAAAATCTCCGGTCAACGTCCGTGAAGTAGTCTTCACCTTGACCGCGCATGGTCAGGTAATTTTTAATCAGCTAGAAGCTGTTCATGACAATCTATTCGAACCACTTAACACCGCATTGAATGGCCTTTCAACTCAGGAAATCAATGACCTTCACCGGATCTTCTTAACCATTTCTGCCAGTCTTGTTGAGATTATTGATCGTGTATAAATAGCACCGAGCCACTTGCTTAATAAACAGGTGGCTCTTTTTTTGAAACGGGAGTTCTTTTTATGGTGTTAACCGTTCTTCCGGTTGATCTGTTTCTTCCTTGATCTGATTATCCTGGTTATTTTGGACAATCCCATAACTTTCAAGCCTCAGGCGCAGCTGTTTTTCCTCGCCTGACCCGCTTCCAACTTCGTAGCTGATCACCCGAATAAGTGGCAAAGATTGGTTTAATCGATCCAGAAAGGCCATGAACGCTTCATCAGTACCACTACAGACGACAGTAAATTCGCAGCTTGCCAGAAATTTTCCATCTGGCCCCGTGACTGTATTTTGATCATTTTCTTTAAATTCCCGGCTAATCCTCATCCCTAGTTGATCATCGATCTCATGCTTGGCCAAGCCAAATTGCAGCGAAATGAGTCTGACCTCAGCAGTATCGGCTAGTTTTGCAACCACCTCATACAGTCTAACCGTATCGATGCTTTCCGGTAGGCTATCTCGGGTTTCATTCAACTCTTGGCCAATTTCGCCCAGCTGTTTTAAATAGCTTTGCTCTGTCATTTGATCTGGCAATTCCATCAAATGGTTTCTTTTTTCTTCAAGGATCGACTTACTGATGGCATAGGCCTGGTATTTCGGGAACACCAGTAAAGCCATTAGTATGACAATCATGGCGATAGCGAGAATTCCTTTTTGAACTTTTATTTTTCTGTTTTGCTGGTCTATCGCTAAGGGATCCGGGTTTTTGTCATTTAATCGCTCGACATTGTTTCGACTCACCGCTTACACCTCTAGCACTTGAATATCAAAGGTAAATTCCCATTCTGCTTCCCCGGCCGGCTGCTTATTATCTGCAGAGATTTCCTCTTTCCTGCTTGTGTTAACCATGTTGATCATTTTAAAGACCTCCACTCCTTCGAGTTTTTCTTTGAATTGCAGGATTTCTTCTTTGTTTCGCGTCGTCCCTGATACAAGCAAATGACCCTCCTGAAATGAATAATTAGAAAGCCGGGTGTCAATCGGCAACACCTTGTGAATTTCGACCATTGTTTGCAGTGGCAACTCTTTTTCTTTGTTGATTGATTCTAAGATTAAGCGGCGATGTTCAAGCACCTCTTTTTGATTGGCCAAATTGGCGTAGACAATCTGGTCGCCGGATTTATTCGCAATCAATGTTTCAAGCTGTTTGATCTCATTTAGACAAGACCGATCTAAACCTACCAACAAGCCGTAAATAGTCAATAGCCCCAAAAATAATCCCGCAAAAATTATCTGCCCTTTCCTGTTGGGCCAGTTCCTTTGTTTCCTTTTTTTCTTTTGCCCCTGAACAACTGACAATAAGTTCATTTCATCTTTAATAGTCAGCGGTCCGCTATTTCCGCTAAATTGGCTATGTTTTATTAAACCACACAGGCAGGGGATCATTAAACAACGTTCCGCTTTGCTCATTTGGCCAGGAAAATTCAATTCCTCAGTCTCTTCCAGCAGATCATCGGCCGGACGAATTTCTTGGTTTAACCCTTTTGTCAGGTAGTCCAACACACCCTTATGTAGGCTTTCTCCTCCGATCAGGTAGATATTTCCATTTTCAGCAGCTTTATCACGCCCTAATGGAAAGTCAAGGATTTGCTCCGCTGCCTTAATAATCTGCTTCAAATAGGTTTCGCCATCCCATCCTGCTTCCAGTTCGAGCCGATGGTTTTCACGCAGTGCTGCCTGATAGTAATAAAAGAAACGGGTTTCCTTCTTTCCCATGTCAATGATCAGGATTGGCCGCTCCGCTTCCGGATTCATTAGACTGTCAAATCCATAAAAATAGGGAACCACGGCTGTTAAACGACAGCCGGCAAGCTTAAAAATTCTGCTATAACAGCCCAAGCGGTCTTTTCGAACTGCCACTCCCAGAACATCCAGGCTTTCCTCGTCAACGCCCAAATGTTCAAACCAGCGGATCCGCTTGCGGGCTACAAAATCGATCTGCCAATCTTTTGGATCTTCGGAAGCGGGCAGCCGCATCTGCCAGACCATCGCATCGACAACCTCTGCGCTGGTCATTAACGGAAAGGTAAATGACGCGACTTGCATTTGCTTGTCATTGATCATTAGTATTACCACATCGTTGTGCCGGCAACCTTTTAAAAGCTGACGTAAAGATCCTGCCGCCTTCGGTTTCTTGACATAATTATCGATAGCCCAGATCGCTTCAGAGGTCTTTTCAATGCGAACCTTTCTTATCTCGATCTGGCCTGACAGGCCAAGCTCCCCGACAACTATTTTTGTTAATGCTGCTCCCGGATCAATCATCCAGAACCTTTTTCGCTTTTTCACACAACCCCCAATAATCTCCAGTTAAATCGGTCAATCTGACCTGACTGGCCTGCTTCAATTGCCATTATCAGTTCTACTTCACCACTAAAATTCATTTGATAGCCCCTATATTGACTGGTTACTTCAACAAACCGCAATTTTTCGGAAACTTTTAAAACCCGGATCTGATACGATCCGCCGTTTTCATCGGTAAGCTTCCCACCGCTACCGGAATAGTTGATATCCTCTTCCAATTCCGCCTGAAGGATCGCGATCGCGTTTTTTCCGGTCAGCAGACATAATTGATATTCCAGATTCAAGACATTTGCCTGCAGTTCGGCCATCCCCTGGCTTAGGGCGTAACCCGCCCCGGCCGCTAAAAGAGCCATCACGACCAATACCAGGGGCAGTACAAAGCCATCATCATTTAGTTTGCTCATTGAACCTCCACCATTCTTCCATGCAAAATCGTCGTTTCCCGATAATAGCTGACTCCATCAATAACTAAACTGTATTTTAGCAGAATTTCCTGATTCGCTCCAAGGGTCATTGAAAAAGACGAAATACCATCTAAAAATTGACTGTTACCGCCAGAACCGATCGAGGTCAAGCTATTCTTATATACCTTATAGCGTCTTAAAAACCCGTTGCTATATTGATAATAATTGTAATAACTGTCCGGGCTTTCGATATCCTGAAGATAGACCCGATTATTTTTAAGCACTATTTTTTCCGATCTTAAAATCTGTTTCTGAAAATACAGCTCAATATAGCGCTGGGAATAGCATAATTTTTGATTGGTCTGGGCTTTTTTATTAATCGTATTCAGATAAATCATACTCGACAGTAGCAACCCCAGCAGCAAAGTCACCACCATTAAGGATGTTAACAGTTCGATTAGCGAGAAACCTTTTTCACTGATACCGTCCTGGTTTCTAAATAACCGGGCTCTCATCGCGCCTCCAGAACACCTTAAGGTGGAATAGCTTTGCTAGACTGTTGCTAGGCTGATGTGCGATTTCCAGCTTGTATAAATTTGCTTGAACATCCGGCTCTGCTTTTATTAACTGATACTCGGGGTATTTGCTGCTTAACAGCGAACTTACCCGCTCATTAAGACTTTTAGCTGAGCTGTCTTTTAAAGTGAGATTTATTTCATCGGCAATACTATTTATTTCTAACGATCGCGATAAAATCGCAGTCGATACCATCTCCGTTTTTATCGCCATTCCGTACAAGCCCAGAATCATCACCAGGGCTCCGCTACATACTGCAATGGCAATAATCGCTTCCATAATTGTATAGCCTTGCGTTGATATTTTGCTTCGATTAAATTTATGATCGATTTTTTCTTTAGTTTTTTCTCTACTATTAGGGTTCATCTAAATAAATCCTCCCGTTACCAACTTGAACGACAATTCTTTTGACCCGACCTGTTAAACTAGTCAAATTCACTGTTCCGCCCTGCGATACGGTTCCATGCCCATATAGGTTTAAGGTCGTCGCCCCGCTATAGGAACCCGTGAAGCGTAAGGTTTTTACCGCAATTATTTCCACTCGACTGAGCCCGTTCTTTGTCCAAGCCACCCGCATGTTATCATCTAAAAAGCGAACCTGGCGTCGATAACCATCCATAATGGCTTCATTCTGATATTGGAGCAAGGCATACAAGATTTTTTCACACTCAGCCTCATAAGCCGTATCGCTAAAAGCAGTATGGCCGTTAAAGCCGGTGCCGACCAAGGTGACGGTGAGCAGCGACAAAATCGATAGTGTTACCAATAATTCCAGCAAGGTGTAACCAGCTCTGTGCTGCGGACTTTGCTTATTCATCTCCTTCATCTTTTAAGTGTACTCGTTTGCATAATCAGCAATTAATCAGTTGGGCTGACCACACCCGGACTGGCTGTCAAACTGACCTTTTTTTGACTGCTATCATAGGTAAACACCTTATCCTTGGTGACTGCCTTCACTTCTGAATTTTTTAAATAACCAACCCGATTTAATTCGGTCACCAGTTGGTTAAAGGTAGTCACCCCGGCAGGAATGTCGCCAATTTCGGCCTTATACAGTTCGATGGCACTTTCAATAATCTGAATATTGGCCTGATCGGTTCTTTTTCGAGAATTTTCAATTACATCTTTAAACTGAGGAATCGCGAGCGCTGCTAATGCCCCTAACACAGCGATCGCAACAATCATTTCGAGCAGCGTAAACCCTCTGCTATTATTCACTTGCTTGATTGCTTGCTTTCCGTTTAGTTTGCGTTTAGTTCCCACTTTCTAACTCCCATCTCTTTTTACTTGATATTACCACGGAGAGAGACTAAAAAAAAGAGTAAATATTTAGCCTGTTTGCGAGTAAACTGCAAGTAAAAGTACTATCTGCCGATTATAGATCCCAGGCATCTTTTAAGATTCCAATCCCATCGAAAATTTGTTGATCGGTTAAGGAGCCGTAGCCCAACAAAACCATGCTTTTATATTTCTCCGGCAAGCCATGAATAAAATAAGGCGAAACCGGATAAACCCGGACTCCCTGAGCCAGGGCTCGGCTATACATCGCTTGCTCAGTCAGACCATTGTCAAGCTGCACCAGCAGATGATGTCCGGCGTTTTCACCAGTCATTTTAACCCGGTTACCCAATTCTTTTAGGGCATTTAGCAGAACAATTCGTTTACCTTTATAGACTTTCCGCATTTTATTGACATGCTTTTCAAAAACGCCACCAGAAATAAAGGCGCCAATCATTTTTTGCTCCAAACTAGAAACCGGCGAGCTGATCGCATCGGCTATTTCAAGATAGGCCTTCAACAAGGCTTCCGGCAATACCATGTAACTGATCCGAAATGAAGGCGCAATCGATTTAGAAAAGGTACCAATATAAATTACCTTGCCATTGTTATCAATGCTCTGCAGTGAAGGCAAGGGCTTTTCATTATAGCGAAATTCGCTATCATAATCATCTTCAATGATGTAATTTCCATCATCCTGATTGGCAAAATTCAGTAGCCGAATCCGCCGGTCTATCGGCATGCTCATTCCCAGAGGGAACTGATGGGATGGGGTCACATAAACAGCTACATCTGAAAAACTCTGCATCGGTTCGATTTGAATCCCCTTTTCATCAATATCAATCGAAATCACCGGGTTTCCCATTTTTTCAAAAATATTATAGGCTTTAAGATAAACCGGGTTTTCCAGCACCACCGATTTGTTCTTACCCCAGAGCAGACCTAAGATTTGCAGCAGATGGTCGGTGCCTGAGCCGATGATGATCTGCTCGACGCGGCAGCGTACGCCGCGCGACCGATACAGTAACTCAACCAGGGCATTCCTGAGCTCCATCTCGCCCTGAATCTCAGGTTTATTTAAGAGACTGCTGTCATATTCATTGAAGGTTGACTTAAAAATTTTGCGAAAGGCTTCATAGGGAAAAATACGCTGATCGATGGCATTGGGCGAAAAATCAATCTTAATTGGTCTTGTTTCGATTTTTTTAGTGTTTTTTTCCAGAACCCGATTTTTCTGTTTGAGTAGATAGGTATCAATCTGACAGACAAAATATCCCCTTTTGGGACTGGCCTCAAGGTAACCTTCTGCCACCAGCTGTCCATAGGCCGCATCGACGGTATTGACACTCACTGACAAATGACTGGCCAGGCTGCGTTTTGAGGGGAGCTTCTCGCCATACTTTAAATTACCCTCGGTTATTTCCTGTTTGATAAATTCATAAATCTCAACATAAAGAAAGGCACCCTTATTTTTAAACGGTATCGTAATCATCTTATCTGCTCCTTAGCTGAACCCATTGTTTTTCGATTAACTGATGCTTTTTACAGGTTCAATTTTAACATATAATAAGATCATTTAAAATAAGGAGTTGCAAATGTATAGTAAACAAAAGCGGGTTGCCGCTATTCATGATATTTCCTGCGTCGGCCGATGTTCGCTCACCGTGGCACTGCCGATTATCTCAGCCGCCGGGATCGATACCAGTGTTTTGCCTACCGCCGTACTGTCTACCCATACCGGCGGTTTTGAAAATTTCACCTACCGCGACTTAACCGACGATATCAGCCCGATCGCCGCCCACTGGCAATCCCTTGACCTGGAATTTGACGCCCTTTATAGTGGTTTTTTAGGCTCCTATGATCAAATCGATCTGGTAGCCAAACTCTTTGATACCTTCCAGTCAGAGAAAACCCTGATTCTGGTCGACCCGGTGATGGCCGATCATGGCCAACTCTATTCCATTTATACCCCTGAAATGGCCAAAGGTATGACCAAACTTTGCGCCAAAGCCGATATCATCGTACCCAACCTGACTGAAGCCGCCTTCTTGCTTGATGAACCATATATCGGCGAGGATTATGATCAAAACTATATCGAGGATTTGCTGATCCGGCTGTCCCAGCTGGGTTCGAAAAAGGTGGTCATTACCGGGATTTCCTTTGATCCCCAACAGTTGGGGGCGGTCACCTACGACGCCGTAGCCAGGACCTTTGACTATGCTTTTAATGAGCGGGTAGCAGACTATTTCCACGGCACTGGCGATATTTTTGGAAGCACCCTTCTTGCTGGCCTGCTAAATGATTTCAATCTAAAAAAATCCACCCAAATTGCGGTGGATTATACCAGAGAATGTATTTTGCGAACTGTCGAACTGGGTCAGGAAAAACGCTTTGGGGTCTGTTTTGAACGGGCGATACCCTACCTGATTAAGCGCTTGGGATTATCATAATCCGCCTCCTAGTCCTCTTCGAGCTCTTCCTGCTGGGCTGCTATCTTTTCACTAATCAGCTGATAGGGATAACCCCGGCCAATCAGGCTCTTTTTAATTTTGAAGGTCAGCTCTTTTCCGGTTGCTCCCTTTTTACGGTGGGTGCGGTCATACTTTTGATAATCCCGGTCAAGCTTTTCACTCAGCTGCTGGTCTTTTATTGCCAACTCATCCGCAGTTAATTCCAGATCGGCAGTTGATTCTAGCGATTCTTCTTCTAAAACCAGGGTTCTAATCATTTCTAGCACCATATCAGTGGGATAACCCATTCTTGCCAGCCGATCATAGAGCTTTTTTTTCTTCTGCGCTGGTGCTTGACCCTTTAATGCCCGCAGGTTTTTTTTTGCCACTGTTTGACAGCATCGATATTCCTCATCCTTTGGAAACAGATCTTCAAGCGAAAGCAGCAAGGTATCACTAATCCCTCTTTTTCTTAAATCCTGAACCAGACGTCGGGAACCATAATAATTAAAATGACGATTATTTTCGACGTAGTTTTTCAAATAAACCTGGTCATCAATATACCGGTAGTCCTTAAGCTTTTCGATCACCTCAGCAATTATTGTATCAGCGATGTTCTTTTTCTTCAGATACTGGGTCATCTCACTGCTGGTTCGTGCCTTATAAGACAGATATTTTACTGCCATGTCGATCGCTTTTTCCCGAGTTATTTCAGCCATCCTGCCACTCCTCCTTAAAAAAAACACCAGCCACGGCCGGTGTTTAAACGATAAAAATTACCTCAGTACCGACAAATGTTACATCTAATTGTCTGCATCGGGGCGAACAGGTTGTAAACCTGTACGATCCCGCAGCCGACAATCGATTAACAATTGATCGGTACAGCTAGCTTTGCGACAACCTAAAACAGCAGCCATGGCCAGTGATTTTTTTTATTTTACACGTGCTTTTAAGGCCGATAGCATGGCTGCAAAATCTTTGGTCTCGGACAGGGGTACCATCACTTCGACAGCTTCAAGCTCGCTTAAGTTTTCGCTGTTAATATTCTGATACGCGTCAATAAGAGCCTCAGCTTGGTTTAATGATGTTACGGTTCCGATTTTTTCATCATCCATAAAAACATCTGCTCCACTCACATAAAGGGGTATGTTCTTACTGTTTAGCACCTCAATGCAGGTTTCAAAATCCATCGGATTCTCAACCCTGCCCTGAATCAGTTCAAAGCCATTGCCCAAATGAATATTATCGTAATTGTAACATGTCATCAAATTCGTTTCGATGCGATCAACCGCCGATTTAAAGACCGCCGCAGACTGAACATAGCCGAGACTTTCGCCACGGTAAAAAACCTGATAACCCTGGGTTTGACCACTAACAACACCGACGGTTGCCATAATAAATAAAATCATAAACGTGACAATACTACGCGTTTGTCTTTTTCTCTTTCGTTGTATCCGTCGTTTTTCTCTTTCATTCTTCATAGTTTCATCCATCTATTTACCTCTTGTTATTATTCGTTACTTTTTCGTTACATAATGATACCATATTTATATAAGTTCCGCAAGATTTTTAGAAAAAAAAAGACACCTTTTTAGGGTGTCTTTTTTTTATATGGTGTCGCCGGAACTGACATTGAAGTAATGGCTGATCGGTTGGGCCTCGTTATTTACCCGCACCTCAAAATGAACATGATTAGCGGTGGAGGATCCTGTTGATCCCATCCCACCAATCCGCTGCCCTTGGGTTACGGTTTGGCCTTCTGATACATCGACCGAACTAAAATGCCCGTACAGGGTTGAGTAGCCATTGCCATGATCAATGATGACACATTTTCCATAACCCCCATACCAGCTCGATAAGGTAACCGTTCCTGATGCTGCCGCATAAATGGCTGTTCCTTCCTTGTTTAGGATATCAATCGCTGCCGACCGATAATGATTGCTGTAATAACCGCCATCATAATTCCGGAGAATCTCGCCAACGCGACCGCTGGCCGGAAGAATAAACTGCACCTGAGGGCTTTCTACAACCACTTCTTCTACTGGTGTTTCCGCTGGTGGCACTTCTGCTGCCGGAGCGTCAGCCACTGGTTCGACTGGTGGTTGCGGATCTTGCGGATCTTGCGATTCTTGCGGTTCTGGCTCTGGAGCATCAACTACCGTTTCTGCCGGCATTTCCGGAACTTGGGGTTCAAGTGCCGGAGTTTCTAGCGGCTGATTTTCCTCAACTGCTGCCGCCGGGTTTTGTTCAGACTGAACACCTGCAACGATGGTTTCACTTTGCGGGGTCTCCGCTTCTGGTTCATCGGCTATTGCTACATCTGCTTCAATCGCCGGCGCTTCAGCCACAAAGATGTCCGAAGCTGCTGCTGTTTGGGTTTCCGGATCACTGACTGAACTGCTAACCGGTTCGGGCACTGGCTCTTCTTCAACCACTCGCGCTGTCGAAGCTGTTTGGACTTGGGCTGTTTCATTTAAGCTTTGTTCCTGGGCGGCAACCGTAACGTTTGGCGGTACATTATCCGTTCTGGCAACTTGAACCTGAGTTTTAGCATTCTGCTCCTCGGCTCGCATCGATCTGATCACCTCGGCAATTTCTGTCGCTGTTAAAAATTCTGTGGTTCGCGCCATCCGTATTTCGTAGTCACTGCCTGCTCCGTTTCTGCGGACGCTTTTACCGTCATCGGCATCGCTCACAGCTGCTTCAAAAGCCTCGATACTCTCAACGTAACCAATACTTGCTCCCTTGTAAAAAACCTCATAGGCACGGGTTTGTAGATCAACTACCCCAGCTCCAACCAAGACTAAAAAAGTACAGACCACAATTGCGGAACCGCGCATTTTGAATTGCCATTTTTTGTCATTGCTTAATGATTGGTCATGATTGCGCTCAATCAATTCAGCCCGCTCAACTTCATCTGCATCGGTTGACCAATTGTAATGGTGCTTTTTTAATCGTTCCCGGACTTTTTCAAAAATATTCTGGTTTTTTTCCACGCCACTCCTCCTTGTTACAAATTATTTACAAATATGATACCATGTGGTTATATACTTTACAAGTTTTTTGTGTTTTTAATCCACTTTAACTCTATCGATGGTGTTCAATTCATAAATCAGGAAGCGCAGTAGTTATACTAAAATATGCGTCAACAATTCGTCGTCAACCCACCCTAAACCTTTAATCAACTACAGTTCTGGATAACCCGCAGCATTGACTTGGTCGTTTGTTTCGGAGGATGATTTTAACTGAAAAGAATCGGCACTTCAAAAAATAAAAAAAACAGCTTTCGCTGTTATCTTAACAAGTGGTGGTGCCCAGAGGCGGAATCGAACCACCGACACGGGGATTTTCAGTCCCCTGCTCTACCGACTGAGCTATCTGGGCAAAAAAATATGGTGGGCCTTCAGGGGCTCGAACCCCGGACCTACCGGTTATGAGCCGGTTGCTCTAACCAACTGAGCTAAAGGCCCACAAGTAATTTTAAAAAAAAATGGTCGAGGTGAGAGGATTCGAACCTCCGGCCCCATGGTCCCAAACCATGTGCGCTACCAAACTGCGCTACACCTCGATACAATACTTGACTATTATAAATGTTTTTATATCTGTTGTCAATCTTTATTTTATCTTTTATTCTATCTTCGCTCTTTCAGATAAAGCTTATCTTTGACGACTTGCTTATTATAGCATGATCAAATAGCTAATTGCAAGTCTTTTTTTCACAAAAGAATCAAATTTCTGATCCTTTTGTGAAAAAAGTTTAGCTTTGCTATTTTTCCCATACTGTCGCCTTAGTCGTCGTTTTATCTTTTTGGTGACGATTCAGCAGACCCTCGACCTGATCAATTGTCCAGCTGAAAATCCTCAGCAAGGGATAGATGTTTAAAATGACAATCCCTAGCACAATAAACATCGCCGGCAGAAAATCTTCAATCGGCAAAAGGAAAAACAAATTTTCCAAAAACAAAACACAACACAAGAATGAAACAGTCATCGCAAAAAATAGTGCCCAACGCTTATTATCGAGGGGCTGACAGACCCGAAAAAGAATAACCAGTCCAATTAAACCGGTCGAAATCACCGCCAGCGTAGAAATCTGCTGCTGGTCCATTGCCAGATATGCTCCCACGATCATAATCATTACCACATTGAAGACCACCGTTAAGGCGCCCGGCAGCGATTTTTTTAAAACCTTTTCCAGAAAATTCCCGGTGATGCGGCTCTTATTTGGTTCTAGTGCCAAAAAAACAGAAGGTGCACCAATGGTCAGCGCACTGATTAAGGTGAGTTGGATCGGCACAAAGGGATAAGCCTCATTGGCAATAATCACAATAATCGCCAGCATTAGCGAAAACATTGTCTTTACAAGAAACAGTGATGCCGCCCGGGTAATGTTATTAATGACCCGACGCCCTTCCATCAAAACCCGGGTAAAGCTGGCGAAATTGGAATCCAGCAAGACCAGTTGCGATACCTGACGCACCGCATCACTGCCTTCGGCCATCGCGATGCTGCAGTCCGCTTCTCGTAAGGCCAAAACATCGTTGACCCCATCCCCGGTCATCGCGACGGTGTGACCCTGACTTTTAAGGGCTTCAATTAACAGTCGTTTCTGGCCTGGGCTTACCCGGCCAAAAACGGAATAGGTCAGCGCTGCCTTGTGAACATCCTGGTCTTCAGTGAGGGTCGATGCATCGACAAAATTGTCCCAGTCCAGCAGTCCCGCCCGGTGTGCCACCTGAGATACCGTGATTGGGTTATCTCCGGAAATCACCTTGATATCAACGCCCTGGTTTCTAAAAAACTCCAGCGTTTTCTTGGCTTCCTGGCGAATCTTATCGCCCATTGGCAGTAGTGCAATGGTTTTGATATGTTCTGGCAGGCTGCCATCTTGATCAAAAGGCTCTTTAGCATACCCCAGCATTAAAACCCGATTACCTTGACTGGCATAATGCTCAACCTTTTCCTTGATCTCATCGTAACGCTCTTTTAAAATAAATTCCGGCGCACCAATCACAAAGGTGCCCTGTTCCGCAAAAAAAGCGCCACTCCATTTTCGCTCGGATGAAAAAGGGATGACCCGATCACATTGCCATTTTGGTGCCTCCCCCTTACAACTTTCACTAAGCGCTCGATAGGTGGCATTGTCATCTTTTAAATTGGCGATTAAAGCCCGGATCGCCGGAACCGGATTCTTGTCATGACAAATGGTTTCCATTGACAAGACTTCCATGTTTCCTTCGGTGATGGTCCCGGTTTTATCCAAACAAAGGACATCCACCCGAGCCAATGTTTCAATGCAATAGAGCTCCTGAACCAGAATCTGATGACGCCCCAGGCGAACCACACCAATTGCCAGTGCGACGCTAGTTAAGAGCACTAACCCTTCGGGGATCATCCCAATCAGAGCCGCTACTGTTCCGGTCACACCATCCTGAAGCGGCAAACCCTGAACGACCAGCTGCCGATAGAGCAGCAATAAACCGAGCGGGACAATTACAATGCTAATGCTTTTCATAATAAAGCCCAGCGCATTCATAATTTCTGAGTTTGGTTTTTTAGCGACCTTAACCGCTTCAACCAGTTTAGAGGCATAATTTTCCAGACCCACCTGGGTCACCTGCACGGTGGCTTGACCGGATACCACAAAACTGCCAGACAGCAGGGTATCACCTTGATATTTGATAATTGAATCCGACTCGCCAGTCAACAGCGACTCATTGACTTCTAATTCGCCTTTTACCACCTGGGAATCCGAAGGAATCTGTTTACCTGCTTTGAGGATTAGAATATCATCCATCACAATTTGTTCAAAGACGATTTCCTTCTGACTGCCATCCCGCAAGACAATAACATGGGGCTGAGAGATCAGCGAGAGCTTATCAATGGTTTTTTTTGCCTTAATTTCCTGAATGATGCCAATAAATGTATTAACAATAACAATATTAATAAATAGCAGATTTTGAAACGACTCCACAAATATAATCATCAAGGCCAGGATGATGTTAAGCATATTAAATAAGGTTAAGCTATTGTCTTTAATTATTCTGCCGATGGTTTTTGTTTTAGATTGGGGTTGGATATTAACCTGACCGGCCGCTATCCTTTCTTCAACCTGGGCTTGCGTCAGTCCAATTTCAAGGTTGATATTATTTGTCATTGAATCCTCCCGAAAAATTTATTCACTGCTTGGATTATAACATCATAATCTTAAAATACCTTGTAGCAGCACTGGTCTTAGAATACCAACTATAAGATCAGACAAATAACATAGTACCAGCCCTTCAAATTTTCCAGACAAAAAAAGAAGCCTGCCGCGACGACAAGCCTCTTTATATGTGTAGTATTAATTTTTTTTGCTATGCCAGACTTTCTCTGACCACTTGATTAACAAGCTTTCCGTCTGCCCGACCTTTAAGCTTCGGCATCAGGGCACTCATTATTTTTCCCATGTCTTTTGCGTCAACTGCACCGGTTTCTTTGATCGTTTCGGCCACAATCACTTTGATTTGATCAATCGTTAATTGTGTAGGAAGGTAGCTCTCGATGATTTTTATTTCTTCTAGAGCTTGCTGGATTAAATCGTCTCTTTGAGCTTTCTCAAATTCGGCCAGGCCATCCCGACGTTGTTTGAGCTGTTTTGCAATAATTTCAAGAATCTGGTCATCTTCCAATTCCACTTTCTGATCCTTTTCGACCTGTAAAACAGCCGCCCGAATCATCGTAATGGTGGATTTCTTAACCTTATCCTTTTCCTTCATTGCTGTTTTTAAGTCAGCCTGTAATTGATCCTTTAATGCCAATTAGTCACATCCTATCTTTTTTTCATCTTTCTTTTTCTAGCTGCTTCTGATTTTCGTTTTCGCTTTACGCTTGGCTTTTCATAATGCTCTCTTTTTCGAATTTCAGACATAACTCCAGCCATTGCAGTTTTTCTTTTGAAACGTCGCAATGCACTTTCGAGTGTTTCATTTTCTTTAATTTTTACTTCAGACATTTTCAACCCCCCCCTCTAATCCGTTGCTAATTTCCGGTACGGTTAATCAACATGGTATGAGTCAAACTATATTATACGCATTATTTGATGGGCTGTCAATTATTTTTCAACCGGGAGGCCATAATAATGGTCGACCACCTAATAAATGGTAATGCAGATGGGGCACGGTTTGATTGCCATCCTTGCCGCAGTTATTGACCAGCCGAAAACCAGTTTCAGCAATCCCGCTTTTAAGGGCAATGCGATTGGCCACCGTATGGATATGGCTGATGATATCGTCTCCCGCCGGCACCGATAGAATCGACTCAAAATGTTCTTTGGGAATAATGATTACATGAACCGGAGCCTGGGGCGCAATATCATTAAATGCAATGACCTGATCATCTTCAAAAACCACATCGGCCGGAATTTCCTTTTTAACTATCTTACAAAAAATACAATCTTGGGACATCTCTTCCTCCTGTTATATTGAATCTCCGATTAGTTTGTTCGTATATCGACTATTATATGATACCCTAACTTTTAAAATTCTACCATTAATTTTTTCATCCGTCTTGAGCCTAACCGGAAGATAGTTTTTGGTATGGCCTTCATAACCCGTGGTATCTTGGGTTGCTTCAAACAAGACCTCTGCCACAAGACCATCATTTTTCTTTAAAAACGCTTGTTCCAGCTCTTTGGATACCTCACTAAGGCGATGACTGCGGAAATTTTTTATCGTTTCATCAATCTGATCGGCGAAGGTTGCGGCTTTGGTTCCTGAGCGTCGGGAATATTTAAAGACATGGATTTGATAAAAACCGACCGCGTTGGCAAAGTCGATGGTCTCACTAAATTCTTGCTCAGTTTCGCCGGGGAAGCCAACCATCACATCGGTGGTAATCGCAGCCAATGGGAAAACCGCCCGGATCTGGCTGACAATCTCCAGATATTCAGTGGTAGTATAACGACGCCCCATCCGCTTTAACACCGTATCGCTACCGCTTTGCAGTGACAGATGAAAATGAGGGCAAAAGCTTTCAAGCGCTGCCAACCGCTTAAGCCGCTCCGGGGTGATAAATTTAGGCTCCATCGATCCCAGGCGGATCCGTTTAAGCCCGGGAATTTGATCAAGCGCTTCGATCAGATCAATCAGATCGCCTTGATCGGCAGCCGCTCCGGCTTGATCGACCCCGTAGGAGGCGATATGAATACCCGAAAGGATGACCTCCTGATAGCCGATTGATACCACCCGGTTCACTTCTTCGATGATCTGTTGCTGATTGCGACTCCTGACCGGCCCTCTGGCAAAAGGAACAATGCAATAGCTGCAAAATTGATTACAGCCCTCCTGAATCTTAATAAAAGCCCGGGTCTTGCCCTTGACCTCCGAAATCATCAGCGGTTCAAAGATTTCTTCATCCATTATATTTGAGACAAAATCCCGTCGACTGGCATCCTTGCGATGAGCCTCAATATAGGAAAGGATATCGGCACGATTTTTGGTGCCAATCATCAGATCCACTTCCGTTATTTTTTCAACCTCGTCCGGCGCCACCTGAACATAACAACCGACCGCACAGATAATCGCATCGGGATTGATCCGCTTGGCTTTGCGGATCATTTTGCGGGATTTTTGATCCCCCAAGTGGGTCACTGTGCAGGTATTGATCACATAAACATCGGCAAGCTCGGTGAAATCGACAATCGTATAGCCGCCTGCCTCAAAGATTTCCATCAAGGCTTCACTGTCGTAGGTATTGACCTTGCAGCCCAGGGTCATAAACCCAACTTTTTTTTGCGCATTATTCATCCTTAACTTGATCCGCCTTCCATCCAGTAATTCAATTGGCTGAGCACTACCATGCCAGCGGTTTCGGTTCTTAAGATCCGTCTGCCCAGGGTTACGCTAATTACCCCAGCGGCTTGACAAGCTGCTGCCTCCTGGAGATCAAAGCCACCTTCGGGACCAACGATCACAGCAATGCTGAGTGGCTTGTCGGTTTTGCTTATTTTTTGAAAGGCTTCCAGTGCCGCCTTCAAGGTCAGCCGGTTTTCGTCCTCATAGGCTAAGATCATTAAATCGTAATGATCCACTTGGTTTAATACTTCTTTTAAGGTTTGTGGCAACAAAATCTTGGGGATAATCCCCCGCTTGGACTGCTTTGCAGCCTCATAGGCGATCCGCTGCCAACGCTCGAGCTTTTTATCCTGCTTGTCTTTAATTTGGGAAACTGCCCGGAGCGAAGTAAAGGGAACAACCTGATAAACCCCCAGCTCGACGGCTTTCTGAATGATCACTTCCATTTTTGTGCCCTTGGGCAGCCCCTGAAATAGGGTGATACGCATTTCGGGCGTTTCTCCCTGGGATCGGTATTGTCTGGTAATGCTGCCGGAAATAGTCTGGTCTCCGGGGGTGTTTAAGGACACCAGGTAGTCGGTGCCCTGACCATCACAGACTTCAATAAGATCGCCCTTACCCAGTCGCAAAACCTTGGTGATGTGTTTGAAATCTTCACCTGAGATAGTAACCATTGATTCTAACAGCTGCTCGGGTTTGACAAAAAATCGGTGCATCCTAGTCCCTCTTCTGGGCGACCACCCCGACCCATTCGCCCATTTGCTGAACAAAAACAAGCTTGAAGTTTTCCGCTTCCAGAGCTCTTAGCACATCCCCCAGCCGGTCAATGATGATTCCCGAAGCGATAAAAATGCCGTTCTCTTTCAGGTAGGGTTTGATAATTCCCGACAACTCGACAATCGCCGCTGCCAGAATATTGGCCACAATCACATCGGCCTGTTCGTCAATCACATCGAGCAGGTTACCTTCGCGGATTTCAATCATCCCGCCCAAATCATTGAGCTCAGCGTTTTCTCGGGCAATCTTTACCGCCAGGGTGTCAAAATCAACCGCTACTACTTTTTTTGCTTTCAGTTTTCCGGCAATCAGTGAGAGCACCCCGGTGCCGCAGCCGATATCCAGCACCACATCGCCGGGTTTGATATACTCTTCCAGTTTAATGGCGCAAAGCTGGGTCGTCTCATGGGTGCCGGTTCCAAAAGCCATCCCCGGATCGATATTAATAACAATCTCATCATTCTCTGGGAGATAGGCTTCCCAGGTCGGTTTGACAACAATACTTTTGCCCATCTTAGTCGGTTTGTAGAACTTTTTCCAGGAATTTGCCCAGTCTTCCTCTTCCACTTCCGTGATCATCATCTCACAGGCGCCAGGATCCAGACCAAAGGAAGGCAGCATCTTGACGGCTGCAATCAGTTTATGGACCGCTTCTTCGGTATCTTCCACCTCACTAAAATAGCCCCGCACAATCGAAACATTGGGATCGATTTCCAGAAGCGCTTCATCGATAAAATTAACTTTAGGATCTTGTTGTATTAAAAGCACATCCTGCAGGGTCTGAATCGCCACACCATCCGCCCCGGCATCATAAAAAGCATTGACCACCGCTTCCTCAGCTTCTAGTGTTGTTGTGATTTGAACTTCTTTCCAAAGCATTCTTTACCTCCTGGTTTAATCGTTGTGATATTATACCACTTTACCGCATGTTTAACAATTGATCATTATAACCCATCTTGCTTATAAAAGAAATATCTTTTTGTGTTTTATCTCTAGTAACAGTTATCGTAGTACCGACAATTATTACATCATTGACCGGCTGGGGGATGTGCTAAGAGCTCTGGAAGCGGATAACTTCAAGCTTGTTTTTGTTCAGCAAATGGGCGAATGGGTCGGGGTGGTCGCCCAGAAGAGGGACTAGGATGCACCGATT